>DASQZK010000125.1:0-7923 GCA_035638735.1 Bacteroidales bacterium | reverse complement strand
TAAGGTGGCCGTCTCAGACAGTGAGATCAAGGAGATCATCCTTGCCCTGCCCACAACCATGGAGGGTGATACAACCAATTTTTACATCTACAGGAAACTGAGAAAAGCCGATATAAAAATTTCAACCATCGCCCGCGGCATTGCTATTGGCGACGACCTTGAATATGCTGATGAAATAACACTGGGGCGCAGCATCATAAACCGCACCGATTTTGAATCAACGCTTAAACACTAATATCAGATCAATTCCATCTCCTGCCGGTGGCATCGAATACAAAATCTGCTATCTTTGTAATTCTTACAATAAATCCCTCAGCTCATGGACGTGAACAATGGTCAATATGTGATGGACGGCATCCCGGTAACGGACCTGATAAAAAAATACGAGTCACCCCTGTACGTATACGAAACAGCAAAGATGAAAAGCCAGTATAAACGCATTACGGCTGCCTTTAAGGATACAAACGTGCGGATCAACTTTGCCTGCAAAGCCCTTTCCAACATCAATGTACTGAAAGTTTTCAGGACACTCGGTGCCGGCCTCGACGCCGTGTCCATCCAGGAGGTGTGGCTGGGACTCAAAGCCGGCTTCAAACCAAAAGACATTATCTTCACCCCGAATTGCGTTTCTCTTGAAGAGATCGAACTGGGCGTGAAAGCCGGTGTGAAGATAAATATCGACAACATCTCTATCCTCGAACAATTCGGCAACAAGTATGGCGGAAGTGTTCCGGTATGCATCCGTATTAATCCCCACATCATGGGGGGCGGCAACCAGAAAATATCTACCGGCCACATCGATTCCAAGTTTGGCATTTCCATTTACCAGACACCACTCGTTCACCGGATCATCGGGAACTATAATATGAAGGTGGAAGGCCTCCACATGCATACCGGCTCCGACATCCTCGACGTGGAAGTCTTCCTGAGGGGTGCCGAGATCATGCTGGAGACAGCCAAAGAATTTAAAAATCTCGACTATATCGACTACGGCAGCGGCTTTAAAGTAGCCTATAAACCAGATGATATTGCCACCGATATCGAGGAACTCGGCAAAACGCTCTCGCAACGCTTCAACGAATTCTGCCGTAATTACGGCAAAAAGCTTACCCTTATTTTCGAGCCCGGCAAATTCCTGGTTAGCGAAGCAGGCTACTTCATCGCAAGAGTCAATGTGATCAAACAGACAACGTCCACTATTTTTGCAGGACTTGACACAGGACTTAACCACCTTATACGACCCATGTTTTATGACGCCTATCACCAGATCGTAAATGTTTCCAGGACAGAGGGCAAGACAAGGATCTATACGGTTGTGGGCTATATCTGTGAAACGGATACCTTCGGATGGAACCGCAGAATGGTGGAACTGGCCGAAGGCGATTACGTGGTCTTCCTCAATGCCGGGGCATACTGTTACTCGATGTCTTCTAATTATAATTCCAGGTTCAGACCGGCAGAAGTCTTGATAGACAAAGGTAACGATTACCTGATAAGAAAGCGTGAAGACATGGACGACCTGCTTAAAAACCAGGTTATTATTGAACAGGATCTCTGAAATGAACTAAACCAACTCACTGTTTCGCTATATACACATGGACCTCTCCATTATCATTGTAAACTATAACGTGAGGTATTTCATCGAACAATGCCTGCACTCCGTATCAAAGGCTGTAAAAGGTATAGAGGTTGAAGTGTTTGTCGTTGATAACAATTCGGTGGACGGATCATGTGCGATGATACAGGAGAAATTTCCCTGGGTCAGGCTAATCGAAAATAAAACAAATGCCGGTTTCAGCAAAGCCAATAATCAGGCAGCAACCCTGGCTACGGGCCGTTATGTCTTACTACTGAATCCCGACACGGTGGTCGAGGAAGATACTTTCGAAAAATGCATCCGTTTTATGGACGATCATCATGATGCTGGCGCCCTTGGCGTCAAAATGATCGATGGTACGGGCAATTTCCTTCCCGAATCGAAACGGGCCCTTCCTACACCTTCGGTAGCCTTCTTCAAGGTATTCGGATTGTCGAGATTATTCCCGCATTCCCGCATCTTTGGCCGCTACCACCTCGGCTACCTCGAACCCGATCGGACGCATGAAATCGAGATACTGGCCGGGGCGTTTATGTTTATTAGAAAAGGAGCCCTCGACATTACAGGACTTCTCGACGAGACCTTCTTCATGTACGGCGAAGATATTGACCTGTCGTACCGCATTATCAAAGCCGGGTACAAAAACTATTATTTCCCGGAAACGACCATTATCCACTACAAGGGCGAAAGCACCAAGAAAGGAAGCATTAACTATGTCCTGGTCTTTTACAATGCCATGATCATCTTTGCCCGGAAACATTTTTCGCGTCAAAATGCCAGGATGTTCTCCATTCTTATTAATACAGCCATCTATTTCAGAGCCTCGCTCTCCATCGTAAAACGTTTCCTTACCCGCATATACCAACCCTTTATCGACTTTCTGATTATTTTCGCCGGATTTTATGTATTGACTCCCCTGTGGGAAAATTTCAAGTTCGGTACCGGAAATCATTTCCCTCCCGAATATATGTTCTATGTGGTCCCTTTCTATATCGCTGTTTGGATACTCTCCATTTATTATTCGGGCGGATATGAAAAACCCGTTAAAATATGGAATATACTGAAGGGATACGTAACCGGCACCTTCATCATCCTTGTCTTATATGCCCTTTTGCCTGAAAGCCTGAGGTTCTCCAGAGCACTGATCCTGCTCGGTGCACTATGGGGCCTTATCGTCATCCTGCTGCACAGGCTTATCCCCAACCTGCTTGGCGTGAAAGATTATGAGTTTTCTGTAAACCGTAAAAAACGTCTTGTTTTAGTTGGTTTGCCCGACGAAGTAAAACGGGTGAGTAACATTCTGAAAAAAACAGAGATCAGACCCGACATCGCTGGTTTTGTGAACCCGGGAAAGAGTTCCAAAAAATCCAATGATTTTTATCTCGGCAACCTCGACCAGCTCAGGGAAATTGTGGGTATTCACAATGTCGATGAAATCGTATTTTGCGCCGGAGACCTTGAAGCTCGCGAAATTATCCGGTATATGACCAGACTGACCGACGTGCAGGTGGAATACAAGATCGCACCACCAGAAAGCCTGTCCATTATTGGCAGTAATTCCATCAATACCGCGGGTGAACTCTACCTGATCCATTTTAACGCTGTAAGCAAAGGAAAAAACCGGAGGACCAAGCGACTCTTCGACATCATTACGTCCCTGGTACTGATCGTCTTTTCCCCAATCCTGTTCCCCTTTTTTAAAAAATACAGCCGGTTTATCGCCGCCGCACTGCTAGTCCTAACAGGTAAAAAAACCTGGGTCGGATATTGCCGGAAAGGCGACCTGAGCATGCTGCCGCGTATCCGTGAGGGCATTGTCCAGCTTAACAGTCCGGTTACCCTGGATGCCGACGATCCCGTCATCGAAAAGCTCAACCTTGAGTATGCCAGAAATTACAAGGTATCGGTCGATTTTACCCTCCTTTGGAAACATCTCATGAGCACCCGAAAATAATTACCGTGAATTATTTTGACCAAAAACTTTCACGTGATTTTTTGACCCGTTGACATGGCTCTGGGTTCGCTATATCAAAATTATGCGAATTACCCGGCATCATGGTTGAAAGGAATTTATTACTTTCATACAAATTTTTAAATTTGTTTAATGATCGGTACGCATTAAATTGTATAGCCTTAAACGGAACAATCTGTTAATTACCAACGTACAAGCCTGCGACAGATCATTCTTTTGTGTCATCAGCCTGGATGTGTCTGAAAAACAGAACTACATCAACTTTTCCCTGGCCATCGAAACGTGCGGGATGAAAAACATATCTTGTTAATTTAGAAATACTATACGGATGAAAAAATCCTTCTCAATTCTCTGTCTTACTCTGTGTTTATCAATATCCGGACTTGCCCAGGAGACTGATCTGAGGGACGTTTTTTTGACAGCAGAATCATATTTTCTGTTTGAAGAATTCAATGAAGCCCTGCCTCTCTACCTGCAGATTCACCGCCATTATCCGGATAATGACAATATTAATTTCAAGATAGGTGTATGCTTTGTGAACAGCCCTTACGAGAAGGACAAGTCAATTGTTTACCTCGAGAAAGCGGCTAAAAACATCAATCCGAAATACAGGGAAAACAATTTCAGGGAAACCTCTGCCCCGCCGGAAGCCTTGTACTACCTGGGGAATGCCTACCGTGTCAACAACCAACTGATTAAAGCCAAAGAATACTATTCGAAGTTTCTGAATGTCCTCGACCCCGACGTTTACGACACTACCCTTGTAAAAAACCAAATAGCTGCCTGTAATGCTGCAGCCAGTCTGATGAAAAAGCCTATCGATGTTGACCGGCAGGACCTGTCGAACCGGATAAACACCCGTTTTGCCGAAACAAATGCTGTTGTATCAGGCGACGAAACGAAGATGGCCTTCATATCAAAACTTCAGTTCTACGATGCAATTTTCTACACCGAAAAAGAAAACGGAAAGTGGAAAGTACCCAGGAACATCGTTCCCGAACTCGGCGTCGACGGTGACGTCTACCCTACATTCCTGTCGTACGACGGCACCGAAATGTTTATCTACCGGAATGATGAATTTGTTGGCAACCTCTATTACACAAGGTTGTTGAATGGCCGGTGGACCTCTCTGGTGAAACTTAATGACAAAATAAACACCAAGTACTGGGAATCTCATGCATCCATGACCCGCGACAGGCAGACGCTTTATTTTTCCAGCAACCGCAAGGGGGGATATGGCGGCCTGGACATCTACAAATCGCAACGTCAACCCAATGGTGACTGGGGTCCTGCAACCAACCTGGGACCAAATGTAAACTCACCATATAACGACGACACCCCTTTCATAACCGAAGACGCCCAAAAGTTATACTTCTGTTCTTACGGCCACTATAACATGGGTGGGTACGACATCTTTGTAAGTAAAAAAATGGATGACGGCACATGGGCCAAACCGGCAAACCTGGGTTATCCGGTTAACACAACCGACGACGATCAGTTTTACTTCCCTGTAAAAGACGGGCAGGCAGCCTATTATTCCAGGTACACCCGTCAGGGTCATGGTAAGTTCGATATATACCGATATGAAGTATACAGTCCCGACAATCCCAGGATGTTCCCCATCACTGGCCTGCTCAATTATATGGGTGAGGACGTCGACTCAAGTGAGGTGACCATCTCAGTGGTTAAAGACATGAGTAGCGATACCATTGCCATGGTCAATCCATATTCCGACGGCACGTTCCGCTTTTCAGTTCCTGCAGGCGAATACAACATGATTTTCGACAGTGACCGGTTCGAAAAACACATGCAAAAACTTAGTGTTGCGGCAACCAGTCCCCATGAAGGATTTACCCTTCCCGGAGAAATCGCCCTTCAGCTGCATACCGAACCTCTGACACCTGAAGCACTGGATAATCTGCTGACTCTCAGAGATACGCTTATCACCGTTGACAATGAAGAAACCGTCAGGATCAGATTCAAAACGGACAAAGACAACCGGGCAATCATCACCATTTATAACGATTCGGTGCTGGTAAAAACCGACACTATTGTTGTGAACAGGAAACGCCAGAGCTATGAATTTACGCCGGCCCCCGGTCATAACAAAGTGGTTATTACCGTCGAAGACGAGAATGGCAACGTGGTTCAAAAGTCGGCCGAGGTTTTCTTCCCTCAGAAAGAGAGCACCGGACCAGCCGGCCCTGTAACCGGTGAAGTCACCGGGCAAATGTCAGGAACAACAACGGAAGGCGGGCAGACAATTGAATCTGCAACAAAAGCCGGCAACCTGAACATCGTACAGAATAAACTGCAGTCGTATGCCGCAGGTAACCTCGCCGCAGTGCTGGACACGCTCGATACAGAAAAAGCGGGCATTACCTCTCTCGACCGGATGATGGAGTACCTTAACGACCATGCCGGCACCTCGGGTTATACCACTGCCGATGTCGAAGCACTTCTCAGGAAAGCCGCCACAATAAAAGACCTGTCCGAATTCATTCACGATATGCACAGAGTCTCCAAAGGCCGGCTGAAACAAACCCTCGAAATCATCGATCCCGAAGCTTCAGCCATACAGTCACCACGCGAACTGATCGATCACCTGATCACTATTTCTTCCGACCGTGGCTATACCGCCGACGACGTTCTTCAATCGCTGGGTATCCTGGCTTCGGCTGGTAGCGACGATCCGTTCTTCCTGCTTAAAGTCATCAAATCGCGGTCATCAGAAGACCTGGGCGGATATCTCGATTACCTTAAGCTTGAAGAGGAAGATATTCATACCGCCGGCCAACTGGCTGTTCATCTCTACAAACACGCCGATTCAGAAGATTATACCAAAAATGAACTGCTTGACCTGCTCACTGAACTGGCCCTGGCAAAAGATGCGCTCAATCTTAAAGAAAAGCTGGCCGCTCTTGCCGAAGGTGACCTGAAACCCCTTCTCGACACCCTCGACCTGCTTTCAAATGGCATCTATTCAGCCGAAGACCTTGTCGATTTTCTTTACAGCAACAAGTACAATCTAAATGTTACACCACCCATGGTTGATGACTTGCTGAAGAAATATATCGAAGATGAAGCTGCAAATATCGAAGATCTTCGCCGGAAAATGGAAAGTCTCTCACAAGGGAAACTCCGCGATTTCCTGTCATCCTACGATGTGAACAAGGGGGATTTCAGTACGGAGGACGCGTTTATTGCCTTCCTGAAAGACAAGGCCGACAGCCTGGGCTTTTCTGCCGGAGATGTGAACAAGGCACTCCTGAAACTGGCTTACGACGGCGATCTGGATGATATCATAAGGAAACTGTCTGAATACGCCACCCCAGTGCTGAAAGACAGGCTGCTTTCGCTCGATACGGATAAAGAAAACATTACATCCGTCGACGATCTTATCCGGAACATCTTCGACAATACCGGCGGTTTCGACTACTCCCGCGACGACGTGATCCGAATGCTGTCCGACTACACAACGATGAGTGATCTTCAACTCTTCATCAGGAAACTTGCCGAATTGTCGGAAGGTAATACACGCGATTTTATACTATCTGTCGACACAGAAAAACAGGATATTCATACCAAACAGGACCTTGTGGACTACCTGCTGGGTGAAGCCGATGCTGGCAATCTTGACAAAACGGAAATCATTCACCTGATCCTCCAGGCAGAACAGATTCCCGCTGGTACTGTTGCACATGCCCTCACATACATGGGCAACGAAAATATTAACGGGCTTATTGACAATTTGCCCGGCGATATCCGTTGGGCAGACGAAGTCTTCAATTACTTGCTGGAGCAATCAAAAACGTCAGAAAAAATATCTAATGAAGAGATCCTTGATCTCTTTAGCAAATACCTGCAAAACTACGACCTCCACCTCTTTCATAAAAAGATGGCTGAGAACGCGTCGGGCGACCTCCTCTCCTTTCTTAAGACGAATAACCCCCAAAAAGCCGGTATCGCAAATGTGGCCGATTACATTCGATTCCTGCTCGACCAGGCAGATCAGAATCCATATTCCGGAGAAGATGTTTATCATCTCCTGGCAAAAGTTATCAGCCAGGACAACCTCCGGCAGTTTATCGAACAGATGAAAGAATTTGCCGGGAGTGACCTCAGAAAGGCCCTCATTGAGCTGGATTTGAACAAGCTTAACATTACAAACACCAGCGATCTCATTGAGTATCTTATCGGCCAGGCCGGACAATATGGTTTCGATCCTTCAGAAATATGGGACATATTACTCAAAATGGCCCTTCATCAGACTGCCACACCCGAAGCCGGAAAAATCAACCTGAGTGATGAATTCGCACGAAGCCAGTTCAAACGGGGCATTAAACTGACAGCT
>DASQZK010000124.1:0-3114 GCA_035638735.1 Bacteroidales bacterium | reverse complement strand
ATAATTACAGCTATCACAGCCGGTTCCGACACTATCCTGAACCAGGCTTCGTATGAACTGGCCAGGGCTCAGATAAGAAATAAGCTGAACAATATTGCCTATAAAAACAATGATCTGTGCGTTTTATTCAGCACCACCGATTTTGTACCCGGACTAAAAAAACATCAGTACAGGCTTGCCAAAGAGGATAAATGGTCAGATTGGAAGTTGGGAAATGTCCTCAAAATGCAAGATCTCAATGAGGGAAATTATAACATCCTGATACGGTTTATGAATAATGAAGGTGTTGTGTCGGGCGCAGCTGAACTTAGTTTTGTTGTCAAACCGCCATTTTACAGGACGTGGTTCGCCTGGTTCATATATTCTGTCGCCGGCTTCATCCTGTTTTTCATTTTTTATAAAACTTACCGCTACAGGTTGCACAGTCTGAATACTGTTACGCAGGATGAAAACCCGGAGATTTTCCATAAAGCCGAGCCTTCTCTGCCACCGAAAAACTACCAGTTTATATCCACGGTTGACCAGGAAAAGAAATCAAGAAAGACAAAGTGGGACAAATACGAAATGGCTACCGTTTTATTTTCTGATATACAAGGTTTCACGCATATTGCCGAACAGATGAACCCGGAGCGTCTTATTGATGAGCTCGACAAATTTTTCTTTCATTTCGATTCTGTCGTAGAAAAATACAACATTGAAAAAATAAAGACGATTGGAGATGCCTACATGGCCGCCGGGGGTATTCCCAAAAAAAACAACACTAATCCTATTGAGGTTGTCCTGGCTGCACTTGAGATGCAGTACTACATGAAGCAACTTAAGAAGACAAATGCCGAAATCTGGGATTTAAGAATTGGCATTCATTCGGGTCCAGTAATCGCCGGCACCATTGGGCAAAAGAAAAGATCGTACGACATCTGGGGGGATACGGTAAACACCGCAAGTCGGATGGAATCGTCGGGTGAGCCCGGCCGGGTAAATGTATCGGGCACGACCTACAATCTTATAAAAGACTATTTCGTCTGTGAATACAGGGGCCGGCTTCCTGTGAAATACAAAGGAAATATTGACATGTATTTCGTTAAAGGGCTTCGACCCGAACTCTCCATCAATCTTGCAGGGATTCCCAACCGGAAGTTCTTTCTCAAACTCCAGCTGCTCCGCCTGAATGACCTGGAAGAATATGTATACGACAAACTTGAGGTTGAACTTCCCGTTAACATGTATTTCCATAATCTCAGCCACGCCCGGCAGATTTACAATTTTGCCGGTTTATTATGCAAAGCCGAAGATCTTGACTTCGAGGAGACCCTTATGATCAGGACGGCCTGCCTCCTTTTGCCACTTGGATATATCAGTTCATACGAAAATCCCGAAATACAAGCAGCCACCATTGCCAGGGAATTATTGCCGGGCTATTTCTACAGCGACAAACAGGCTAACCTGGTCTCAAACCTCATTCTTTCTACAAAATGGCCACCTTCTCCGCGAAATCTTCTGGAAGAAATTATGGCCGATTCCCGCATGGAATATCTCGGACGGGTCGATTTTATCAAACTTTACAAACTGCTTTTCCTTGAGCACAATGAATATTTGCAGCCCATGGAGATCCGGGATTGGAAAGAAAATCAAATAAAAATACTCTCTTCATATTCATTCTATACAGCTGGTGCCCGGCGCTTACGTGAAATTGATGCAGATGAACAGATTAAAAAAATGAACGAGGATAATCTCTGAGAAACCATTCTATAACATCATTCTCAATCTTGGTGCAATGGTGGGATTTCAGTATTTTTGAAGTCCGCAATTATAAACTTGATATCGATCATGGAACTTGACTGGAAAAACCTTGGCTTTGGTTTCAGACCAACCGATTATAATGTAAAGTGTTACTACAGGGATGGAAAATGGGGAGAACTTGAGGTATCCTCATCCCAGTATTTAAATATCCACATATCAGCTACCTGCCTGCATTACGGTCAGGAAGCCTTTGAGGGCATGAAAGCCTACATGGGAAAAGACGGGAAGATCAGGATTTTCAGGTGGCAGGAAAATGCAAAAAGGATGAAATCATCGGCTGAAGGAATCAAGCTCGCTGTCGTTCCCGATGATCTTTTTCACGAAGCCATCGTGAAAGCCGTTAGGCTGAATAAAAAATACGTTCCGCCTTATGGTACGGGTGCCTCTTTGTATATCAGGCCGTTACTTTTAGGAACAGGACCTGAGATTGGTGTGAAACCGGCCAAAGAATATGTTTTCATGGTTTTCGTGATGCCTGTCGGTCCATATTTTAAAGAAGGTTTTAAACCCGTAAGCATCATGATATGCCGGGATTTCGACCGCGCTGCGCCCAGGGGAACGGGAAACATCAAAGTTGGAGGTAACTATGCGGCAAGCCTGGCCTCGCTGGAAAAAGCCCATGCGGATGGTTATGGCACAGCCCTGTATCTTGATGCTCGTGAGAAAAAGTATATCGACGAAGCCGGCCCAGCCAATTTTTTCGGAATCAAAGACAATACCTATGTAACCCCTGAATCAAGATCAATACTTCCTTCTATAACCAATAAAAGTTTACAGGATCTTGCCCGTGACATGGGATTAAAGGTAGAAAAACGTAAGGTACCGGTGGAAGAACTGGCCGAATTTGAAGAAGCAGGAGCCTGTGGAACAGCCGCGGTTATAAGTCCCATCGGAAAAATTGTTGACCCGGAAACCAACACGATTTATCAAATAAGTAAAGATGGTAACCCTGGCCCGTTGTCCACAAAACTCTATCAAAGGCTCATTGACATTCAGTATGGTGATGCCCCCGATAAATTCGGCTGGATAGAAATTGTTGATTAAAATCTTCCGGGCAGGAAGCGCCATGGGTTGATATCTTCCACTTCTTACTTTTTTATTTTATTTTGGGGGCAAATATTCCTAAATTTGCCCCTCAATAGTTTATTGGTCCATGGCTTCAAAGGAAAACCAGATATCACAGCGGCAGCTCAGGAGTTCGTCACTGACTACCGTAATCAGTATTGCACTGGTTCTGTTTCTTCTGGGAATAGTAGGCTTCCTGATACTCAATGCCAGGAATATAAGAAACTATGTCAAAGAAAACATCGGCTT
>DASQZK010000123.1:0-3267 GCA_035638735.1 Bacteroidales bacterium | reverse complement strand
AAGATAATTCCATATAATAACGCCCGAATATCAGAAAATGTTGAAGACAGGATATACGGCAATGCGGGTGTACGACTGTTGGGGCCATGGGATCACCCCGAACAATTGCCGGCCGCGTCGCGCGAAACCAGCCTCAGCGCTGAAACTAAGGAAGGATGCGATATGCGGAGAGGGACACAGACTGCATCTCGCGTAGCTTGCGCCCCCGCTGGAGCTCAGGCGCATCCTATAAACGAGGCGGCACATCCATACTCCGCTACCCCTCGATCTGCTGAACGGGAAGACCCTCCGTATGCCACAACCGTCATCCATCGCGTCCTGTGTAGCCCTCATGAAGCAGGATTACAGGATACCTCCCATCTACTTTCTTTTTAATGTGGACATTTTTTTCTATATTGCAAGAATAGCTTTTGTTAATATGCTAACAATGGATAAACAGAAATTCGAACTTGAATATACGTTGAACACTTCCCCGAAAGTTCTCTTCAACCGGCTTAGTACACCCGATGGCCTGGCTGAATGGTTCGCAGACGATGTCAATATGCAGGAAAATGTGTTTACATTTATATGGGAAGGTTCTGAACAACAAGCGGAAATCGTCCAATTGAAAGATCAGAAATACATTCGTTTTCGATGGCTTGATGGTGAGGAAGACACCGCCTTTTTCGAATTCCGGATCAACCAGGATGATCTCACAGGCGACCTTGCGTTGCTCATTACCGATTTTGCCGAGGATGATGAAAAAGATGATGCTGTCGACCTCTGGGACTCCCAGATCTCGGAGCTCAAACATGCTATCGGTTTATAGCGTTCTCACTAAAATAACTTACCTTTGTTTGCGTTAGACTAACGTGGGGAATCTTTTATGCGTAAACGTGAAAAAGCTTTATAAACTTACATTATCATCCTTTCTCGGACCTTTCGTTTTAACCTTCTTCATTGTCGTTTTTGTACTTCTAATGCAGTTCCTGTGGAAGTACATCGACGATCTTGTTGGTAAAGGGCTGCAAGTCTCCGTGATTTCCGAACTGTTATTATACACTTCGGCCAGCCTCGTCCCCATGGCCCTTCCTCTTGCCGTATTGCTCGCTTCGCTGATGGCCTTCGGCAACCTGGGTGAGAACAATGAATTGCTGGCATTGAAATCGGCCGGTATCTCACTGCGGCGTATCATGAACCCCCTCATCGTGCTGATCATGGTCATCACCGTCGGGGCCTTCCTTTTTAACAACTATGTATTGCCATATACAAACCTAAGGTTCCGGTCGCTTCTCTACGATATCCAGCGGCAGAACCCCGAACTGCAGATCAAAACCGGCATATTCGACAACACCCTTGAGGGCTACAGCATCAGGATAGGTGAAAAAGATCCCCATACAAGCCTGCTCAGAAACATCATGATTTACGATCATACCGATCATGTGGGTAATATTATCGTTACCATCGCCGATTCGGGTTATATGCGGATGACAGAAGACAAACGCTACCTCTTGCTTATCCTTTACAACGGTGAAACATACACCGAAATGCAAAAACAGAGACGGCGTGTCAGGGACAAATCGTACCCCTCGAGAAGAGATAAATTTGAAAAGCAGGAAATGATTATTGAGCTTGTCGATTTCGGTTTGAAGCGAACCGATGAAAACCTGTTCAAGAGTTCATACCAGATGATGAATCTGAAACAGCTTGCCTTCGTTGAAGATTCTCTCAAAGACGATGTTCAGATCTCTCATCGGTCACTGCAACGAACTCTCCGTAAATCAAGTTATTACAAAAATAAAAGTTACCTGAAGAGGACCAACCTGATCCCTCCTTCGCGAAAGATAAATGCCGTTCCGGATTCCCTTAACGCCGACACCACAATAAACAGCGAGGAGCAGGGCAGGATTATTAATCTTGATCTGGATTCGATATATAGTCATTTGAATGACAACGAGAAAGACCGTATTCTTTCCCAGTCGATTAATTATGCCCGCAGTACAATGAATTTTATCAACAATAATTATGTCAATACCGATAATAAAGTACGGCGGCTCCGGAAGTACGAGATCGAGACCCAACGCAAGTTCACCCTTTCACTGGCCTGTCTGATCTTCTTTTTTATCGGGGCCCCTCTCGGAGCTATTATCCGTAAAGGCGGACTTGGAATGCCTGTCGTTGTATCAGTGGCCTTCTTTCTCCTGTACTACATCATCTCGCTTACGGGTGAAAAATTTGTACGCGAGAGTGTCATCAGCCCCTTCTCGGGCATGTGGATCTCCACTTTCATCCTGATTCCTTTGGGAGCCTTTCTGACCTACAAAGCATCGACCGATTCGGTCATCATGAATGTTGACACTTATTTAAATTTCTTCAAACGTCTTTTCAAAAAACGAAAATCATAATTTGTCGACCATGAAGATCCTCGTTCTGTCATCCAAAGTTCCATTCCCGCCCAAAGACGGAGGAGCTATTGCTACGCTCAGTCTGGCCGAAGGATTGGCCGATGTGGATAATGAGGTCACCATGCTTTGTCTGAATACCTCGCGTCATCCCTTCGATGTGAATAAAATTCCCGGAGTGCTTAAAAAAAAGATCCGTTTCTTGTCGGTTTACCATAACACGCACATTAATTTCATCAGGCTGATTTTAAACGTTCTCTTCTCAAGCGAGCCTTACAATGCAACGCGTTTTTATTCAAGGGCGTTTGAGCGAAGGATGATTGACCTGCTAGAGGAAAGCCCTTCTGATATCATCCAGCTTGAGGGGCCCTACATGGGCTATTATATTAAGGCCGTGAGAAAAGTGGCGCCAGGAACAAAAATCGCACTCCGGGCACATAATGTCGAGCACGAGATATGGCAACGCAAAGTGATCAACACCAGGAATCCCTTCCTGCGCTTTTATTTTTCGATCCTCTCACGCCGGATAAAGAAACTCGAGGAGCTGGTACTGAAAAAATGCGATTACCTGGTAGCTATTTCCGACCGCGACAGGAAACAACTCCTGGCCCTTAAGGAGATCAAAAATATCACCATCCCGACAGGCCTGAATCCCCATCGTTATCCGACGCCGAAGGAGCCTGAATTCCCGACTCTTTTTTACATCGGGGCACTCGACTGGATGCCGAACCAGGAAGGTATCACCTGGTTTGTCGAAAATGTCTTTCCGCTAATACGTCAACAGGTGCCGTCTATCAGCCTGCACATAGCAGGGAGGAATGCCCCGGCATGGCTGGCGCATAAACTGCAAAGCCACAAAGATGGCGTTATGTTTCACGGTGAGGTC
>DASQZK010000122.1:0-3255 GCA_035638735.1 Bacteroidales bacterium | reverse complement strand
TTCTCACTTGTAAACCTGATTGCCGGGAAAGAGGTGGTAAAGGAATTGTTGCAGCTTAACCTGGAAAAAAGAATAGAGGCTGAACTGGATAAAATACTTAATGAAAATGATTACCGCGCCACCATGGAGCGTGAGTACGATAATATTATTGAAAGTCTGGATGAAGCAGGCAGCTCGGAACGGGTTGCTGCCAGGATGACTGAAATTTTAGAGGTATTATGATCAGGAAAAGCGTGGTGATAAGTCTGATAGTGGTGATGAATATGGTCTGGTTGCCGGCACAGGATATCCGTGTAGGCCTTTATTACGAGGATCTTGTCATGGCGTTTACCTTCCATTGCACAGCCGGTGAATACGATGTAAAAGCGGGGGGCAGCAGTCGCCTGGTGATTCATCCCGGTGATATTCTTTATGTCAGCCTGATCAACGACAGCATTTATGTGAACGACGGGGAACTCAACTACGGCCCGTATGAAGGTCTTACCTTTAAAGACACGTTGCTTAAAGGCCGCTGTCGTATAAAACCGGTGCAACCATCGCTGGAAGCACACGACTATGCCGGGGATGTGGACGTGGGCGTTTCACATAATACACTCAGCCTCGTGAACCAGATCGATTTTGACAGGTACCTGGCAGGTGTGGTGGAGACCGAGGCAGGACCTGTGGCGCCTGAGGAGTTTTATAAGGCACAGGCTGTATTGTGCAGGACCTATGCCCTGAGAAACTGGAACCGGCATCAGGGGGAGGGCTTTAACCTGTGCGACCATACTCATTGTCAGGCCTATAAAGGTCTCAGTGAGCAAAGCCCGGTTATCTATACGGCAGTGCTGGCCACCCATAATGTGGTTGTTGCCGACCGGCACTATCAGCTTATCATGGCTGCCTACCACTCCAACAGCGGCGGGGAGACCGAACAGGCTGCCGATATCTGGCCCGTTGATCTCGATTACCTGCAGGCCATCATCGATCCCTTCTCCAAAAACCAGAAGCATTACCAGTGGAGAAAAAAGCTCAGCCCTCAAGCCTGGTTCGCCTACCTCGAAACGAAAGGAATTGACGTTGCAGATGCCGATACCACTGACCTGCTGATCAAACAGCCACACCGAAAAAAAACATTCATCTATGGCAAGGATACCCTCTCCATGTCGGTGATCAGGGAAGACCTTGGGCTCAAATCGGCCTTTTTTGATATGACCCTGGCAGGCGACTCCCTTGTCATAAGCGGCAGAGGATACGGTCACGGGGTGGGACTCAGCCAGGAGGGAGCCATGGAAATGGCCAGGGAAGGATATTCATATTCAGATATTCTCCGTTTCTATTTTAATGACATTTCAATAAGCGATGTGAACGAGCTTCCCGATTCAGAATTACCGGAAGCATTCAGATAATTGTTGGAATAAACGATCATTTCAGTAATTTCGCATAACCAGTATAGATCAGATATTATGTGGTCATTGTATAAAAAAGAGATCCGGGGATTTTTCAGTTCACTCACAGGATATGTCGTGATCGTGGTCTTCCTCCTTCTTAACAGTTTGTTTATGTGGGTCTTCAGCGGCCAGATGAATATACTGGAAAGCGGCTACGCCAGTCTCGACACCCTGTTTACGCTTGCTCCATGGGTTTTTCTTTTCCTGGTGCCGGCAATCACCATGCGTATGTTCTCGGAAGAAAAGAGGGCAGGAACACTAGAGCTGCTCTTTACCCGTCCTATGTCCGAATTGCAGATCGTATCGGCCAAATTTCTGGCCGCATGGTCACTGGTAATCATTGCCATTGTGCCCACACTGATATTTTTCGGATCGGTATGGTTCCTGGGAAGTCCGCGCGGCAATATCGACACGGGCGGGACGTGGGGTTCGTATATCGGCCTTGTTTTCCTGGGGGGTATTTATGCCTCGGTTGGAATATTTTCATCGTCGGTCACCGGCAACCAGATCGTGGCCTTCATCATGGCTGTCCTGCTTTCATTCCTGTTTTACCTCGGCTTTAACTTTATCGGGACACTTGGACAGACAGGGGAGGTGGTACATGTTATCGAAACCATGGGCATCGATTACCATTACCAGTCGATGGCCCGGGGGGTGATCGACAGTCGCGACATGATCTATTTTATAAGTGTGATATTTCTATTTCTTTACCTGACCAGGACAGTCCTGGTGAGTAGAAAATGGTAGGATCCATGAACAGAAGAGTATTAAAACGCCGTCATATTATCCAGCTGTTACTGGCCTTATTGCTAGTGGTGGTGGTAAACGTCCTGGGCAGCTTCAGCTTTTTCAGAGTCGACCTCACCAGTGAAAAGCGCTTTACCCTGGCCAACGAAACCAGGCAGATATTGCGCGGCCTCAACGATATCGTGTATGTCAGGGTTTACCTTGATGGTGATCTCCCCGCCGATCTTATCCGCTTCAGGCAGAGTATTAAGGAGAACCTGGACGAATTCAGGGCCTATGCCGGGAAAAATATCGAATATGAATTCATCAATCCTTATGCCGAGCAAGACCCAAAAGTAAGGAACACGATGATGCAGGACCTTGCCAAAAAAGGTCTTAAACCGACCGACATCAGGGTGAAAGACAAGGAGGGCGGCCAAACCACGAAAATTATTTTCCCGGGAGCCATTATCAGTTACAAAGGCATTGATTTCCCGGTAAATTTGCTCAAAAATAATCCCGGGCTGCCCTACCAGGTTAATCTCAACAATTCCATTGAGTCACTCGAATACGAGCTTATTAAGGCAATTAAAAGTCTCACCGCCAATAAGATTGAAAAGATAGGCTTTGTCAGCGGTCAGGGTGAACTGGGTTTTCTGCAGACTTATGACATTGGTAAAGAGCTGAGTCTTTTCTTCGACGTTAACTGGATTCATATCGACGGTAACCTGGATAAGGTGCTGGCCTATAAGGCGCTGGTGGTTGCACAGCCCTTGAAGCCTTTCTCTGAGCGGGACAAGTTTGTGCTGGATCAGTATATCATGAGAGGCGGAAGGGTGTTGTTTTTTATCGATCCGGTGCAATCGAATGCCGACAGCCTGGTTTCGGGACGTACCTTCACCTCCTTTCTCGATCTGAACCTCTATGACCTGCTGTTTAAATATGGCTTCCGCATCGACTATAACCTTATCAAAGATGTTCAGTGTAATTATGTTAAGGTTGAATCATCGATGCAGGGGCAAAATCCTAAACCGGTCATATTGCCCTGGGTATATTATCCACTGTTGAGTCCTCCCAAAGATAACTTCCTTACAAGCGG
>DASQZK010000121.1:0-4640 GCA_035638735.1 Bacteroidales bacterium | reverse complement strand
AAACTTGTTGATTATTTTGATATCATTTTATTGTGGATACTCCTGAAATTTTTTAAATTTAAGTGAGGACAATGACGAATTACCAAGGGATAGTATTAGAATACGATTTTTAGCCATAATGACTGAAAAAGAAAAAAATAGTATTCCTGTCGATCTTATTACCAGGTACCTTTCTGGTGAAGTCAATACCGACGATCTTATCGATCTTGAGCGTTGGAAGGCGGCTTCGGAGGAGAATCGCAGGACTTTTGAGCAATACCGGAGAATATGGGAATCGACCGGTGAACTCACCATATTTACCGATATAGACATCGATATTGATCATGAGTGGGATACATTTCTCATTCCATCAGGGGAGGATATACGGCCGGAAAAGAAATCTTTTTCCTTCCGGCTTATGCCCCTTGTATTCAGAGTAGCGGCTGTTATTATCATCGGTTTGTTACTGGGGTACAGTGGTGTATTTATTTACAGGGCGTTGAGTTTTGAAAAAATTTCTGCTGTCTCGGGAAAAATGACCGTTGATCTGCCCGACGGCTCAACGGTAACCCTTAACAAAGGGGCAGTCCTCGAATTCCCCAGGAAATTTGAAACCGGTCTGCGGCAGGTTAAGCTCAATGGAGAAGCATTTTTTAATGTACATCGCGATATAACAAGGCCGTTTTCAGTCAGGTCAGGAAGTTTCCGCCT
This sequence comes from Bacteroidales bacterium, assembly GCA_035638735.1. GTDB lineage: Bacteria > Bacteroidota > Bacteroidia > Bacteroidales > DASQZK01. Next base: position 3,950 of record DASQZK010000121.1, on the reverse strand, counting down.
TCAGGTTCTCGGTACATCATTTAATATGGTGGCCTGGAAGAAAAATGATTTTATTGAAGTGGTTGTGAAAACCGGTGAGGTAGAAATCTATCCCGCGAAAAAAGCGAAAAAGCACCAGATCCTTTCTGCCGGCCAGATAGCTATTTATTCCAGGGACAAAAAAATTATTCTCAAAGAACAGAACCAGGATCCGAATTTCGATACCTGGGCCTCTGGTCATCTCGAATTTAAGGATGCCCCGATGGAAGAGGTTGCCGCCACCATTGAAAATTTATATCATATAAAGGTCATTTTCAGGAATGATGCTATCAGGAAATGCCGCTTCACAGTTTCAATCGATAATATATCCCTGCCTTATGTCCTTAAAACCATTGAAGATACACTCAATATAAAAGTCACCAGGCAGGAAAAAGTTGTTTACCTGTCGGGAGAAGGTTGCTAAACTTCAGGTTAACATACGCCGTGTTATTCCAAAACGATGAATACATGGTTGATTGGAGCGTTGGCCGCCAACCGATGCGCCACAGGCGGAGAGCTCCCCGTCTCAACGGGGAACACAAATGAGATGATACTCTTGTGAGCAACCGAGTGCAACGAGCTCGCAGCCTGCCCCGTCTTAACGGCGAACTCCATTGAAAATATTTTTGCTGTGAGCAACCGAGTGCAACGAGCTCGCGAACTCCATTGAAAATATTTTTGCTGTGAGCAATAAAGTAAATGCCCGTCCGGCGCAAGGACAAAACAATATTTAGGTAGTGAATGTCAGGATTCTTTATAACGCTGATGGTAACAGACGTTTCTCAATAATGTTAAATTTTAACCGGACACCAGTGATTAATGATATAAAAACAGCTAAATATGAAAGTATTATTTATTGGAGGTACAGGTAATATTTCAATGGCTTGCACACGTCTGGCCCTTGAACAGGGCATGGAAGTCTGGCATTTAAACCGTGGAAAATCAAACGATGAGGTTCCGGGCATGGTGCATACTATCCAGGGCGATATTCACGATACAGCCAGGGTAAAAGAATTACTAAAGGGTCAACATTTCGATGCCGTGGCCAATTTCGTTGCTTTTGTCCCTGCCGATATTGACAATGATTATGAAATTTTCAGGGATTGTACGTCTCAATACCTCTTCATCAGTTCTGCTTCGGCTTATCAAAAGCCGGTCAGCCATCCTGTAATTACTGAATCGACACCTTTGAAGAACCCATTCTGGCAGTACTCGCGTGATAAAATTGCCTGTGAGGAGAAGCTGAACCAGTTATACCGTGATCATGACTTTCCTGTTACCATTGTTAGACCTTCGCTTACTTATGAAACTGTTATTCCCGTTGCCATTGGCAGTTGGACCGATTTCACGATCATTGACCGCATCAGGAAAGGAAAAGAGATTATCGTTCATGGTGATGGTACATCACTTTGGACTATAACCCATTCACGTGATTTTGCTAAGGGGTTCAATGGTTTGCTTGGTCATCAACAGGCCATAGGTCATGCCTTTCACATCACATCGGATGAGATACTGACCTGGAACCAGATATATGAAGCTGTGGCAGATGCAGCCGGCGCCGAGGCTAAAATGGTTCATATCCCGTCAGATTATATTATGAGGTTTGATGATTTCCAGGAAGGTAACCTGTTGGGTGACAAAGCTTGTTCGGTCATTTTTGATAACACCAGGATCAAGACATTCGTTCCGGAATTTACGGCAACCATTCCTTTTAGCAAGGGTATTAAAGAAACCGTTGCCTGGTTTGAAGCCAAAGCCACAAGGATGGTCGTTCTTGAAGAAACCAACAGGATGATGGACAAAATTATTGATTCATACAAAAAACTTTGAGGATTATGGAAAACATGATATTCAATGCCGGCCTTATTGGTTGCGGCGATTTTCTGAGATGGGAAATAGATAAAATTAAAGCCAGTAAGCATCTCAAGGTGAAATATACGTATGATACTGACAAGGCAAAACGTGAATGGCGTGCTTCACAGCTGGCGGCCATCCCCGTTGATTCACCTGATGTTATTTTTGACGATCAGAATGTGGATGTCGTACTTATTTTTACGCCTCCGTTTGCCAGGACGGACTATTTTAAAAGGGCTGCTCTGGCAAAAAAGCATATTATCACCACCAAGCCTTTTGCTCTTACCGTCAAAGAAGGGGAGGAAATGTACAGTCTTGTAAACGGCAAGGTGGAATGTGCTGTTTTTTACCGGCGCTCGGGTGATCCGGTCTTTGAAAAGATAAAGGACATTCTCGACAGTGGCGAGATTGGTCACCTTGCTCTCTACAAAGAAGACTGGTTTCATCATTATCCCCACTGGAGCAAATGGGCCCTGGAGGCTGATAAAAACGACGGCCCTTTCATGGATGCGATGATCCATAATCTGAATATTTCAAGGTACCTGGCGGGCAACCAGGAGGTGAAAGAAATCACGTTTTACTCCGACAATTTTGTCCAGGATCTTTCCTGTAATGATACGGAATGCATGCGGATCATTTTCAACAACGGGGCGGGATCCTACCTGTTTATCACCTGGGCTGCCGACCTCGAGATCTACGATACTGCAGGCAACGACAGGGAGCATATTGGAATCATGCACCTGGTAACATCGCAGGGATGGATGATGGACGTGTTGGAGGAAAACGGCAAAACGTATGTCACGGCACGCAAAGAAGACCATCGTAAGCGTTGGGAAGTTAGTCCGTTGCCTATGACTTGCTACGATGATTTCGTCCAAAATGTTATACATAAGCATCCACAGAACAGCAGCATGGATATTGCCCTGGATGATCTCAGGATTTTGGAGGAAGGGAAGAAGAAACCGGGGAGGCCGTAAAGTGCCTCCGGCACGACGCGATTAAGGCTAAACCTCGATCAGTCCCTCAAGATAGAAGGCGACCCTTCCGGCAATTTCGGTGCGGTCGCCTTTATCCCTGCATACCAGGTCACCGCCGCGAGATGATATTTGCCTGGCTTTTAATTCTTTCTTGTTCAACCTTTTTGACCAGTAAGGCGTGAGGGTGGTATGTGCCGATCCGGTAACCGGATCTTCATCAATGCCCGCCGAGGGGACGAAGAAACGGGACACAAAGTCATAGCCTGAAGCTTGAGCGGTAATAATCACACCACGGAGACTGATCAGCGCCAGGCTTTTAAAATCAGGTTTTATTTCCGCAATCTTATCTTCCGAATCGTAAACAAAGAGATAGTCTTCCCTGCCTTGAAACGCTTCATCGGGTCGTTCACCCAAGGCTTCGATAAGCTCACCCGGAGGATCGAAAGAGGTCAGTTTATCGGAAGGGAAGTTCATGACATACATGTCTGCTTCCTTTTTTACCGTTAACATGCCTGATTTTGATTCGAACAGGACCGTATCGAGTTTATATCCCAGTTTTTCAAATATGACGGCTGCAGCTGCCAACGTAGCATGACCACATAAATTGACTTCAGTAACAGGCGTAAACCAACGAATATGAAAAGCGTCTTTGGTTTTCGTGAAGAAGGCTGTTTCGGATAGATTGTTTTCGGCTGCGATATTTTGCAGGAGTTCGTCCGATAGCCATTCGTTGAGAGGACAAACTGCTGCAGGGTTTCCGCTGAACCGTCTGTCGGTAAATGAGTCGAGTTTAAAAATTGGTATTTTCATCAGTTATTTTCCTTAATGAGTTCCACATATATACCTTTAACCTCCAGGCCCTGTCCAGAGTTCATATCGGCAGTACATAATTTCATATTGGCGGCTCCTTTATAGAGGGGGATGCTATCCATGATCAGTTCCGGCCACACTTTCCCGTAAGCTTCCTGCCGGGGCAGCCGGTCGGGACTTGGCACCGGTACTGCCGTGTAGGTTTTATCGATAGCTGTCATGGCAAAAGCTTTCCCGCAGTGCAGTTCCATAATTTTACCCTGTTCGGCGGGTGTGGTTGCCATTTGAATA
>DASQZK010000120.1:0-3690 GCA_035638735.1 Bacteroidales bacterium | reverse complement strand
TTATTCTTCATATTTATGCAGCTAAAAAATTTTAAAACTTTTGGCGTTCATTTTAGCTACAAGAAATAGAAAAAATTAATCAATCCTGTCAAATTATTGTATAGGGACTACCAAAAATGAGGGCCAAAAACCTGTACCTATACCTGTACCATTAGAGAAATTTAAAGTGTTAAGTAATTGATGTATAATCACTTATGGTGATATTGAAGTGATCCCGCCGGGACTCGAACCCAGATCTAAAGCTTAGGAGGCTCTTGTTCTATCCAGTTGAACTACGGGACCAGTAGATAGTGTTTAGTGCTTTGTGTTAAGTTAACTGAGCACTAATTACATTATATTATCTATCTTATATCCTGAGCCACAAAATTTACTCAAAAAGCCAGACAATGTGTAACTTTAAGTAAAGTTTTTCGAATAAGGAATGACAAAGTTTTCAGTTCATCTTTTCTGTAAACTGTAAACAGTCGACTGTAAACAAATAATAACTAATTGTACAATTGCTAAGAAGACTATTCATTGCATCATTATTATTAACGGCCCTGTCATCGTTGGCTTTGGCACAGGTTACGATTAAGGGCAGAGTTACGGACGCCAACACCGGGGAGCCGCTGCCGGCGGTGAATATCCTTATCAAGGGAACGTATACGGGGACCATCACTAACGTCCAGGGGAATTATTCACTAACGGTTGATAAATTGCCCGCCGAGGTGGAATTTCGTTATATCGGGTACAAAACGCACATCCTCCAGGTGGATGAACGGATCAGTGTGCGACAGGATATTCGTCTGCAGCCGATGACACTGAAGATGAACGAGATCGTTGTCACGGGCGAGGACCCTGCGCTCGATATCATGCGAAAGGTGATAAAAAACAAGGAGCGGTGGCGGAAGAAACTGAATACGTACAAGGCCGATGCCTATACGCGACAGGTGCTGGCCAACGACACGGGGATCGTCTCTATCAATGAAAGTATCTCCAAAGCTTTCTGGGATAAGGAAAAGGGTCACCGGGAGGTGATTATCTCCAAACGGCAGACCTCCAATGTGAAACAGTCGCAGAATTTTGCCGCCACCAGTTATGTGCCTAATTTCTATGATGACAATATTGACATCGCCGGGTATACCATGGTGGGTCCCACGAACCCGAAAGCGCTCGATTATTATAACTTCAAGCTCGAAGGGTACGAGTACCAGGACGACAAGCTGATTTATGATATTTCTATGACCCCAAAGCGCAAGCTGCAGCCGACTTTCAAAGGAACGTTGAAAGTAATGGACAAGGTGTATGCATTGGTGGCTGTAAATTTGAAGCCGGGGAAGTCGGTCTTTTTCCCGCAGCCGGTGAAAAGTGTGGATCTTCATTACCAACAGCAATTTTATAATTTTGGGAAAGATTTTTGGCTGCCGGTCGATATGCGCGTAAATGGTAGTGTGAAAATATCCATGCTCGGACTCGATTTCCCACAGATCAAATTTCACCAGGTATCGCGCCTGACCGATTACAAGGTTAATGTCCCACTGCCCGATTCGCTCTACAACAAAAAGAAAGTGTTATATGTCGATTCCCTGACCGTGAATAACAAGGAGCTGTTCAAACAGCAGAAACAGGTGGTACCGCTGTCATCGAAAGAGAGTACGGCTTATCAATCTATCGACAGTACCGATTCGTTTGCCAAGGCTTTCAAACCCAAGGGATTTCTGGCCCGGTATGTCGACATGAATGATAACAACGGCAACTCAACCTCGGGCAAATCCAAAAAATCAGAGTTTGATAAACTGAGCCAGGGTATCACGCCAGAACTCTGGTATAACCGGGTGGACGGCGGACATCTCGGGCTGAGTATGGAGAGAGACATTGGTAAGCATATGAAATACCGCCTTAGCGGTGGTTATGACACTTATACTAATCGCTTTTCCTATGGAGGTGGTGGTACGTACCAATGGGGAGATAAAAAGCGCGGATTTGCAAATCTCGATTATAAAACGGGAACGGCGACTCGTTACAACTCCGATCTCTATGATCTGACCGAGAACAGCGTCCTTCCCTTGTTAGGCCGGTATGACTATTTCGATTACTTCTGGAATGATGGATTTACCGGGGAAATCGGGTATCGTCTTAAAAAAATAAACTCAACGTTTAAAGTTGGTTTCAACGATTATCATCAGACATCCCTGACCGGTGTCACCAATTATGACCTGCTGGGCCGTGATTATCAGCAAAGGATTAATCCGCCTATCGACGATGGCTGGCTGCGTTCATTGTCATTTACATTCGATTATGGTGATAAATTCATCCCGTTTTCACCGGTTGGTCAGCAGCACATCACCCTTCACGTAGAACACAGCATGCCTGATGTGCTTAGCAGTGACTATAATTTCACCAAGTACCAGTTTTCTATAGACTGGCGGTTTAAAACCTTCTTCACGCGCCGATTTCTTCCGAATGTTCTGGATTTGCGTCTGGTCGGTGGTACCTATTCCGGGAAGTTGCCGCTTCAAAAATTCGGTATCCTGGATGCGAGTATGGGTGGCTATACGCCCTTCGGCAGTTTCAAGACGCAACGCAGCAATCCGTTTGAAGGGGAGAGTTACTTAGGACTCTATTGGGAACACAATTTCCGGACGATCCCGTTTGAATGGATCGGATTGCACACGCTTGCTCAAAAAGGATGGAGTATCATCGTTTTCGGTGCCGATGGCCGGACGTGGATTTCGAAAAATCGTCTGAAAAACCTGCAAAATATCTATCAGCCAAAGTATTCGGATGGGTTTCATCATGAGATCGGGATATCCCTAAACGGCATTTTCGGGATTTTCCGGCTCGACTTTGCCAAAAGAGTTGGAGAATCAGGCTATACCTTTGGTGTTAGTGTCGCCCGGATTTTATAAATTAGACGGTACCTAAATAATTTCGCCGTCAATTGATTAGAAACGAATGACTGATTTCCGAAAAAAGCTATTTTTACTCCTGCTGTTATTATTTGTACTACCGGTTTATTTACTGGAAGCCCAATCGGTTGTTAATACCTGGCAGTCTTATTCTTCATTGAGAACCGTTACTCATATATCGCTTGATAAAAGCGGAACCATATGGTGCGCCACCACCGGTGGATTGTTTTCCTTCAAAAATGATACCATGCAATCACATTTTACCAATATTGACGGCATGTATAATGTGAATCCTACAGCCATGGCCTATGATGCGGTTCACAACGGAATCTGGATGGGATACAATGACGGCACGATCGAGTTTTTTGATATTAAAGATAAGACGTTCACGCAGTATAAAGATATTTACCGGGCTACCCGGTATAATCCCCGGGGGATCAATGCGATGAAGATGAAAGGGGATACGGTGCTGATAGCCACCGATTTTGGCATCGTGTTATTTGATTCTAACAAGGATTTTGTACTGGATACCTATCCCAATCTTGGTCGGTTTGACAGTGGTATTAAAGTTAATGATATCGATTATGATGGCAGTAAAATCTATTGCGCCACTGATCAGGGTGTAGCTATCGGGGACGAATCGGCCGGTGACCTGGTAGTACCCTCGAATTGGCAAAATTACGATGGGAAAAACGGCTATATCGACGGCGCTACTATCGCTCTCGGTTATTATGACGGTCGGTTATATGCAACAACGTCAACCGGCCAAAATTATGAGTTCGGTGGGACAAACTGGGCTAAA
>DASQZK010000119.1:0-3094 GCA_035638735.1 Bacteroidales bacterium | reverse complement strand
CTGGCAGATGTGGCGTCAGGCGATTCAATAGACCTGAACAGTGTTACCACCCTTGAAGTGACCGCCCAGAACGGCGATGTAAAAACTTATGACCTGGTGTATAATAATCTGCCTGGCGTGAATGGTTTTGCCGATGACTTCTCGGACAATACCAATGTGGCCGGTTGGGAAGTTCGCAACTGGAATAACAGCGGAACGGGCGACCAGTATACATTTACCCATGACGCCACAGAGGAAAACCTCATCGTCACTAAAACCGACAGAATCAATCAGTACATCCGGTTCACCTTCCCTGAAGCACTGAATCTCGGACTGGTTAATCCGTATGTCCGTTTCAGGGTTAAATCGGCCGAAGCCCTTGGTGAGTTCCAGGCCAAGCTCCAGGATGTGAATGCACCGGAAAGTGATGGCAACTTCTCGGCAGCTACCAATATGAAATCGATTCCTGTTCCTGCCGACGGCCAATACCACGAAGCCCTATGGGATTATTCTGGCGGAATGAAGACGGTGAATCCCTTCCAGGTAAAATACCTCGTAATGGGTATTGACCGCACGAAATCTCCGGCGTTGAGCGATGTCAGGATCGACGATTTTAGGGCTGGTGTTGATGCTTATGCTAACCAGAAGCCAACGGTTGATCCTGTTGCCAAGCCCGCCTGGGCGTATGTCGGCGACGGCGCACAGACCATCACCCTTAACGGCATTACCGACGGTAACCCTGAACGGGATGAGACCGTGACTATTACTGCTACCAGCAGTAATCAGGCTGTTGTGGCCGATGGCGACATCACGATCGATTATGACGGAACGTCTTCAACAGCAACCTTAACGTATACACCATCCTCAAACGGACCTGCTGTTATCACGGTTACCCTTCAGGATGACCACGGTACGGTCTATTCCGATGAAGAAGATACCGAAACGACACAGTTCATCGCCGAATTCCGCGATGCCACACCGGGCGTTAATGATGTAGCAACGTTTGGTATGCCTGAAACAGTACATGTTAATGTGGGTCAGGGAACGGAACACTTCGTCATCATCTCGCAGGTGGACGACGGTGATGCGGATGTTGAGCAGCAGATATTCTTCGACAACGTAAATAATTCAACGGATTTGATCACTGTTGATTCCATTGTATATCATGCCGGCGATAATTTTGCACTTTTATATTTCCGCGACCATGGCGTTACCGGTGATGCTTCACTCACCATTAGCGCCATTGACGAAGTAGACCAGGCTGCCGGAAATGATCCCTTCGAATTAACCTTCGATATTATTCTCGGAACCTACAGTACTTTTGGATGCTATTATGGTGCTACCGAGATTAAGCAATGGCAGGATTATCCATACAAAATGGATCCGGTTTTCAAGGAAGGTTATCCTGTGACCCTTCCAACGGCAGATGTACATGACATGTGCAAGGATGACTTTTTCTGGGGGATGATGTGGGGTTACGTCATTGCTCCGGTAACCGGCGACTATAAGTTTTACTCAACAACCGAAGGTGAAGGCATAGGTCCTTTCTATCTGAGTTCAAACAACACGCGTGATGGTCTGCCTCCACAGGAAACACCAACAGCCAAAACAGGCCAGGCCTCCAGCTTTGTTCATTTAGAAGCCGGCCAGGCTTACTATTTTGAAGCTTTCCACAAGGAGATCATCAATGATTACTTCCTGACACTGGAATGGATTTATCCCGGACAGGACAGTAAACAAATACTTGCTGCACCTTACCTGTTTACCACGCTCGATATGGAAGCTCCCCAACCGGCTTCGAACCTGCGCCTGAAAGCCAAGGGTTCGACACAGGCACTGGTGGAGTGGGATGCTGCCACCGATAATATGAAGGTGAAAGGTTACGAACTCTACGTTAACGGTGTGAAGTATAACGATGAACTCCTGACCGGTACTTCTCTTATGGTTGACGGACTCGATCCGGATACGAAATACGATATTTTCGTATTGGCAGAAGATGCCCTGAATAACTTCTCCCTGCCATCGAATGTGTTGAGTTTCACTACCTGGGGCGTGGATGAGAATCCGCCGACAACACCGGCCAACCTTGCTGTAACAGAAACCACAACCTTTAGCATCAGCCTTTCCTGGGATCCTTCCAGTGATGCTGAAACAGAGGTATTTGGTTATAATGTATATATAAACGGTGTACAGGTGAATGAGTCGCCAGTCATTGGTACGGCTTACAAAGTTCATTCGCTCGACAAGACGACGGAATATTCCATCCAGGTCAGTGCAGTGGATGCTGCCCAGAACGAGTCGGCCCTGAGTGACGCAGTGACTCAGACCACGAACGATTTTGCCTGGGACGATCCTAACGAGGATGCATTCATTGGTAAGGCTTCGGTTACATTTGAGCCGGTAGCCAAGGCTACTGGTTTCGGCATTGAAGGTGACTACGGCCTGGGTTCGATCTTCCTGTCTAATAAAGTGTCTTTTAATTCATTTGAAGATGCTTCGTATAAAGACAATGCGACACAGACGGATCTTGATAAAGTAGCCAAGACCAAATCAGCCGGTGTAACCTATTTCGCTGAGACAGATGATCCTTATCAGGGTGCGAAGTCAGCACGGCTTGAGGTAGGGCCCGGGGATTATTTCCGTGCCAAAGCCGGTATTGTAATGACTCCGCAGTACCATTACCTGCTTCGTTTTGCCGCCAAGGCAGGAAGCAGCTACGACGGAAGTCCCGTTAACCTGAGGGTATATCGTGACATCGGTGGCGTTAATGTCGCTTACACCGGTTCGGTTACCCCGACTACCGAGTGGCAGGAATTTGAAATCGAATTTCAAGGTATCCAGGATGCCTCGGGAAGCTGGAATGTCGAATTCGGCTTTAACAAACTGGGTGTGGTTTATCTCGATGATATCCAGTTACACATCAAGGAATGGTATCAGCCGGATAGTAAGTTTACCAAGGTTGGCATGGATATTCTCGATGAACTGCAACCTGCAGGTATCCGTTGGGGTGCCATCAATGCCAACTACGAAAACTTCAATCTTTCAGTCGGACAATACCAGAAGAACATGATGACTCTCGGTGATTTTGCTTACCTGAGTTCACTATACGGCGGCT
>DASQZK010000118.1:0-2831 GCA_035638735.1 Bacteroidales bacterium | reverse complement strand
CTGTTTTCAGGTTTAATATCTCGATAATATGGATGCTCAACCTGTTGGTTTACATCACATTCCTCATCGACGGGGTAAAATACTTCATGAATATTTTCAGGACACAGGAGGTTGATTAAGCAGAAGATTGGCCCCGGGGATTACAGTTTCAGGAGGTTTCCGGCTGGCCAAGGTATTTCTCCAGTATACCAAGGAATGTTTTCCTGTCAACGGGTTTCGTAAGAAAATCGCTGCATCCGGCCGAGCTGGCAAGTTTCCTGTCTTCATCCATGGCAAAGGCTGTTTGTGCAATGACGGGTACTTCTGGTGTGATCGTTTTGATCAACCGGGTAGCTTTGTAACCGTTCATTCCCGGAACCTGTATATCCATAATGACCAGGTCGATATCTTTGCGGGCGGTCATGAAATTCACGGCATCCCTCCCATCGGCTACATGATGGAATTCAGCACCGGTACCTTCCAGGAACTCACTGATCAGTTCAAAACTGTACAGGTCATCTTCCACAATAAGGATATGTTTACCCTGCCATTGGTTATGTTCCTTCATCCCGGGGATGCTTTCATGTCGTTCATCAGCTCTCTCGCTGCGAATCATTGGGATGGTAAAATAAAATGCAGTGCCCTTTCCTACATAAGATTCAACCCATATTTTCCCTCCAAGGAGATGAATCAGTTGTCTGGAAATAGCAAGTCCGAGACCGGCACCTCCGTAAATCTTTTTTTTAACGTTTTCAAGCTTCCTGAATCGTTCGAAAATGGTATCTTTTAATTCGGTGGGAATGCCAATGCCGGTGTCTTTAACATGAAAAAGTATATGCTGACCCGGCCCGGCGTTATACCCTATTTCAACCGATCCTTTATCGGTAAACTTAATCGCGTTATGTACCAGGTTCACCATCACCTGTCTTAAACGAAAACCGTCGGTATGTATCCAAAATTCCTGATCGGGGTAGTTTTTTACAAGGCGAAGGGAGGTTTTGCCCTCCTGCTTCAATACTCGGGTCATGCTGACAAACAGGTCCTCTGTCACTTCGTGGATATTGACGGCTGATTTTTGTATTTTGAGCTGATTCGATTCAATCTTTGAAATATCGATAATATCATCGATTAGATTTAGCAAATTAGCCCCGTTTCTATTAATATACCCGACATATTTATGTCTTTTTTCATCGGTGAGTCCCGGCTTATTAAGCAAACCGGAAAAACCGATGATGGAATTCATTGGTGTTCGTATCTCGTGAGACATGTTGGACAGGAAAGCCGTTTTAAGTGCATCGGCTTCTTCGGCTTCCCTCCTGGCTTCGATGAGTTTTTTTTCGGTCTGCTTCCGCTCCGAAATATCACGTATAACCGATACTATACATACAGGGCTGTCACCTGAAAGAACAGGGAACAGAATGAAATCCAGGTAAACGTCCCTGCCGTTTTTCTTCCTGGCAACAAGTTCTCCCTCAAAGGCTTTCTGATAATCGTAGACTTTGAAAATTTCGTTGAAGCGTTTCTCGCCGAGAAATACCGCTGGCGATCTGCCAAGAAGTTCGTCATCCTTATAGCCCAACAACGCCTGGTGGGCTGGATTAAATTCGGTGTACTTTCCGTTAAGGTCGAGAACAGCTATGCCGTCTTCGTTATTCATGAAAATATCGCGATACAAGAGAACGTTATTTTCAAATTCCTTCTGTTCAGTAATGTCCCTTGATATTTGTCCTATCCTGTAACCCTTGTCCGATTTAATCGGAAACGTATAGTTCTCAACGTGCCGCCGTCCAATACCGGGAATATTGATTTCACGGCTTTCCTTGAGTGGTATCATGTCTTTGTTGCCTGTTGCAAAGAAGGTCTTCAGCTGATTTTTAAGTTGCTCAATATCCCGGACCTGTCCGCGGCTTAAACTTAAAATTTGGCTCCATAACGTAATGAGACCCGACCCTTTAGCATCTGTCTGTCCAATGCCCGTCAGGCTTTCCATGCTGTTATTCCATTCCTGGACGTTCCCCTGTTCATCGGTCATCATGATACCATCGGGAGAATGTTTCAGGAACGTTGTAAATTTTTCTTCACTGGCCAGTAACCTCGTATTGGACTTTTTCAGTTCCCGTTCAACCCTCTTAATTTCTGATACGTCCCGAATGACCGACAGCATGAAATTTTCACCGTCGATACTAATAATGGTGGAAGAGACCAGGACATCAATAATTTCTCCAAATTTAGTACGCAAACCATGTTCTTTGTTTACGATCGATAACCCGTCATGGAGCTCACTGAAAAAGTTTTTCCTGGTCCCACTATCGACGAATAATTTCAACTCTACCGAGGTATGATTCCTAACATCTTCGTCGCTGTAGCGCGTAAGGTCCAGAAAAGCACTGTTAAAATCGATGATCAGACCTTTATCAAAGCTCGATACCACAAGGCCGTCGGGAACGGTCTTGAATATATTCCTGAATTTTTCCTCGGAACTCGACAAACTGATCTGTATGCGCTGAAGATCGGTTTTATCCCTGACTATACCGATTATTTTGGGCTCATTTTCGCTGAAGAACGGATCCCGGTAGGTTTCAATATCGATGAACATGGTTGGCCTTTTCTTCAATACCACTTTAAATTCACCTCGTATGGGGTGTTTCGAAATACGTGCCTTCTGCAACAGATTATTCAATTTTTTGAATTCCTTCTCCGACATCAATTTGTGCAATTCATCGTCGCTTGCAGGTCCTTCACCGTGCGTCCGGTCGGCAAGCTCAAACAGGCCGTCGCTCCAATACACCTCACCTGTCCTGAAGTTAAACGTAAAACTGCCCGACCTGGAGAGTTTTTCGGTGGCAGACTGG
>DASQZK010000117.1:0-5874 GCA_035638735.1 Bacteroidales bacterium | reverse complement strand
GAACTGTTTTGGAGTAACATCATCATTAAGGGTAACGTCCACGTGGTGAATACATATCAGGTTTCCGCTTTTGAGTTCTTGCCCGTAAAGTCCGGCCATAGTGAAAATTAAAAATAGCGTTACAAGTGGTAATATGCGTTTTGTTTTCATGGTTTAAATTGTTTTTGGGTGTAACGTTTAAAAGATAAGGACTTAAAGACACAAAGTCAATTATTTCATGAAAAACACACTCGCTAAAATCTTATTAATAAATGATCTTTTTTGAGATCCTCTCATTTTCAAGATCAATGATCATAAGAATGAAATTTGATTTTCCTTTTCCGAAAGATTTACGCGGATAAAATTTAGGCCGCTAATTACCTGGCAGGACTAACTCCCGATTTCCAGACCTTGCATATTCATAAGATGTATGGTTACACGTTGGTTTTTATCGGTAGAAAGTTTAAGGGTCACCTGTTCTGTTGCGGGATTTGGATAGATTCTTTACCTGGCGCCGGTCCCGGGGTCGCTGCTCAACCTGACAAATTCATCACCTGAAGCATTGCGGCAAGCTGATACTATCTCTGCTGTTCCGCTAATGGAGCCACCTTCAGCTTCTCCTTCCGGTAAATTGTCTGCGCATCGACAGGGAAATGAATCAGCCCGGAAAGAATGAAGACGATGGACGCAGGATTGATAAGTCTGACATTTAGTAAGTTAAGCCAATAGTTAAGTATTAGTAGTGGCTTATGCTTCATTATTCGCCCCATAATGAATAGCCTCAGAATGGTTGCGGTTAAAATATAAAAAAACGACAACTCTCCCTAGAAGAATAGGCGGCTTAACAAACAATATTTGAAAAAATTGCCTGCGTACTATAACAAAGATGCCGGGTCTGAATTAATCATATTTCCCTGCATCGTTCCTATTGCAATGTTTTCAACCCTGCAGCCAGGCAGCTACGGTTTCGGGGCTAAGACCCGGGAGGTCAAGCTTGTTTTTCTTTTTGTAGCCGTTCAGGTCATTGGCCAGTTTGCCGGGTTTCTCTATTTCCCTCAGTTTGGCAATGGTGGTATATCCGAGTTTCTGGAGTGGTTCCACCCATTCTTCCGGGACGCCGAGATCGGTATATTTTGAAGGCGGGTCGATGAGGACCTGTTGTTTTTTCTCGGCTTTCATTTGTGGGAAGAAGATCACATCCTGGATAGAAGTGCTGTTGGTCATGATCATGGCCAGGCGGTCGATACCGATGCCGAGTCCGGCTGTAGGGGGCATGCCAAATTCGAGAGCGCGAAGGAAGTCTTCGTCCAGGACCATGGCTTCCTCATCGCCCCGTTTGCCAAGCTGAAGCTGTGCCTCGAAGCGTTCGCGCTGATCGAGCGGGTCGTTCAGCTCAGAGAAGGCGTTACACAGTTCCTTGCCGTTGCAGATAGCTTCGAAACGTTCAACCAGTCCTTCTGATGACCGGTGCTTCTTGGCCAGTGGCGACATCTCGATAGGGTAGTCGGTGATGAAGGTTGGCTGGAGGAGCTTCGGTTCACATTTTTCACCAAAGATCTCGTCGATGATCTTGCCTTTGCCCATGGTCTCGTCGAGTTCTACGCCAAGCATGTCGGCTGTTTTCCGCAGTTCAACTTCATCCATTTTCGAAATGTCGATGCCGGTATATTCCTTAATGGCTTCGAACATAGTGAATCGTTTCCATGGCCGTTTGAAGTCGATGAGATGTTCTCCCACCTGGACTTTTGTATGGCCATGCAGGGCAAGCGCCACGCGTTCTACCATCTCTTCCACAAGCTCCATCATCCAGACGTAGTCCTGGTAAGCCACGTACAATTCCATCTGGGTGAATTCAGGGTTGTGGAAGCGGTCCATGCCTTCGTTCCTGAAGTCCTTTGAAAATTCGTACACGCCTTCATAGCCGCCAACGATAAGTCTTTTAAGGTAAAGCTCGTTGGCTATCCGCAGGTAAAGCGTTTGGTCGAGACTGTTATGATGAGTCTTGAAGGGGCGGGCGGCGGCACCGCCATAAAGGGGCTGAAGTACCGGTGTTTCAACCTCGATATAATTTTTTTCATTCAGGAAATTCCGCATGGCGTTAACCAGCACTGTTCTCTGAACAAAGGTCTTGCGTACCGACGGGTTCACAATAAGGTCTACATACCTCTGGCGGTAACGTTGTTCCGGGTCGGTAAAGGCGTCGTAGGTATGTCCTTCCTTTTCCTTTACCACGGGAAGGGGCCTGAGTGATTTGCTGAGGAGTTTCAATTCCTTAACCTCGACGGTAATCTCACCCATCTTGGTCCTGAAGACGTCTCCTTTAATGCCGATGATATCGCCAATATCGAGCAGCTTTTTGAACACGGTGTTGTACATAGTCTTATCGTCGCCGGGACAGATGGTATCACGTTGCAGGTAGATCTGTATCCTTCCTGAAGCATCCTGCACTTCTGCAAAAGAAGCACTTCCCATAATACGGCGGGACATAATACGGCCGGCCAGGAAAATATCACTGAAGATATTATTGTCGTCGTTGAATTCACGTTTGATACGTTCTGCCGTAACATTTACGGGGTAGGCATCGGCAGGGTAGGGGTCGATACCCAGTTTTCTGATCTCTTCCAGTGACTGTCTTCTTATCTGTTCCTGTTCGCTAAGATTCTGATGGCTCATAATGATTGAATGGTAAAAAATTTGTGCAAAGATATAAAAAAGATAATGGATAGGAGGGGAATTTACGGGTGAGGCGTTTTGGTCCATGACCGAGGGCTGGGGTTCAGGGCAGAGAGGAGGACAGGGGAAGGGTTGTCCCTTTTCAGACGTGATTTATGTGTCAAAGTGTGATGGCCAGCTGGAGAGACGCAATGCTTTACGTCTCCAGGGATAGCGGAGGATGTTTTCAGCAGTTTTGAGGTTGCAGATCGTATAGGTGTAACTTCATACATTTGATTGTGACGGTATGTTTTTATGTGGGAGTATTCAAAAAAATGTATCCAAATTACACACCTATGGGTAGAATTTACACATTATAAAGACCTGGATTTTTAATGAAGATATGGTGTCAGAGGTTTGAGGTGAAGTGTGCGGTGATGGACCGGGGATTTTTTTCTAAGGTCAGCTATTTTTGGAACCGGGATCTCGCCTTCGATTGGAACCGGGGCCCCACCCCCGCCGACACACCGTCCGCCCTTTATCGCTTTCAGCCCACAAATCTCGGTGTCCGTTACCGTACATTTTGACGAAAAAAAATCCGACTGTATGAAGCCATTGATTTTACAGGATTCGTGAAATGCATCTTGGCATGCAAAACTTCAAATTAT
This sequence comes from Bacteroidales bacterium, assembly GCA_035638735.1. Classification (GTDB taxonomy): domain Bacteria; phylum Bacteroidota; class Bacteroidia; order Bacteroidales; genus DASQZK01. Next base: position 2,575 of record DASQZK010000117.1, on the reverse strand, counting down.
AATACTTTTGGATGTTGGTTTTGATGAAAATGAGAACACCCTCAAGGCGTGTTTTTGCAGATGGGAATCCCTTAATTGCGATCGCCATATTAACAATACAATAACATTTTATGCGAAAGATGGAGAAATAATCTGGTAATCCTGCTCCGCCAAAGCTACGCGGAACGCGGTCGGTATTCCCGTTACGCTGGCGATGTGCGGGACACAGTCGGTTTGACATCTGATTATGTGAGTGGTGTAAAAAGTGTTGTATGAGAGTATAGACTGCCGATAACGGCCATCCTAAAACCACTGTGTCTACTGTAGCGTTGAGAAAAGAGGAGCCTGAAACAAATTAGCCTCCATAGCTTAAAACAGCGATGGCCGGGGGAAAAGATACTGTATCATCTTCCGGCTATTTTCCTGCTTAACCAGATATATAAGAGCCTTGTTAAACAAAAAGACACCAAGAGAGCAGGGATAAACACCCATCTCCCTGATCCTCATTCATTGGGTCAAAAAAAAATGAAAAAAGTCTGTCTCCGCACGCTGATTTTTCCGCAAAAATTCCATTAATAATTGAGAGCGGACCGGCCTTGACGGGCACGGACATCATTAACCATAAACCGGCGTGTATGTCTTGGTAGCAAGCTTCTTATAAAAGAATCGTCTCGTTTGGGTCTGTTTAACAATAAATATTGGCCGGATATTTATACTTTTGTGTTAAATATTCCTTCCATCACAGAAAATCGATACAAAGATGTTAAAGAACTGGGTCATAAAGGAGCAGGGCAGCGATACTGATGTAAAGCATCTGCAAGAGAAGCTGAAGGTTGACGGGCCGATTGCCAATCTTTTGGCCCAGCGCGGCATCTGGACATACGATCAGGCGAAGGCTTTTTTCAGACCGAACCTGTCACTCTTACACGATCCGTTCCTGATGAAGGACATGGACAAAGCTATTGACCGGATTAAAGAAGCCATCGGTCGCGATGAGCCTGTGCTGGTATACGGTGACTACGACGTTGACGGTACAACAGCGGTGTCGCTGGTATTCAGCTATTTCAAGGATTACTTCACCACCATCGATTATTACATTCCCGACCGGTACAACGAAGGGTATGGCATCTCGTTTCATGGCATAGACTATGCTGCAGAGAAAGGATACAAGCTGGTGATAGCTCTCGACTGTGGTATCAAGGCCAACAAAAAAGTGGAATATGCACGCAGTAAGGGCATTGATTTTATTATCTGCGATCATCACACCCCCGGCCAGAAAATTCCCGATGCAGTGGCCGTGCTCGATGCGAAGCGCCCCGACTGCGAGTATCCCTATAAAGAGCTGAGTGGATGTGGTGTGGGATTTAAACTGGTCCAGGCATTCCAGGCCGATCAGAATAAACCCTTCGAGGACCTGATGAAATATCTCGACCTTCTGGTCGTAAGCATTGCTTCGGACATCGTTCCCATAACCGGCGAAAACAGGGTGCTCGCCTATTTCGGCCTCGACCGCCTTAACCACAATCCTTCTACCGGCATGAAGGCGATCATCAAAATTGCCAACATCGGTGCAAAAGAGATCACTATTGAGGATATCGTTTTCAGGATTGGTCCCAGGATAAACGCTGCAGGCCGCATGGAATCTGGCAGAAAGAGCGTCGATCTCCTGATATCAGGCAACGACACTGAAGCCATGCTGATGAGTGAGAAGATCAACGTTTTTAATTCCGACCGCCGGTTTATTGATACTAACATCACCCAGGAGGCCCTGACCATGATAAATGATGATGAGGTTCTCCAGGGCATGAAGTCTACCGTGCTTTTTAATCCTGATTGGCACAAAGGAGTAATCGGTATTGTAGCCTCAAGGCTGCTTGAGCATTATTATCGTCCCACTATCATCCTTACGAAATCGAATGGCTTCGCCACGGGTTCTGCCCGGTCGGTTATGGGGTTTGACCTCTACCAGGCCATCGAGGAATGCAGCGACCTGCTTGAGAATTTCGGTGGTCACAAGTATGCTGCCGGGCTTACCATGCAAGTCGAGAATGTTGAACGTTTCCAGAAACGCTTTGAAGAGGTGGTGATCGATTCTATTCACCCCGACCAGCTTATACCTGTGGTTGAGATTGATACGGAGATACAACTCTGCGATATTACCGACAAATTCTTCAGGGTACTTAAACAGTTTCGCCCTTTCGGACCAGAGAATATGGCACCGGTTTTTCTTACCGAAAATGTATCCGACAACGGCGAAGGCAAAGTCGTTGGCATGAACAACGAACATCTTAAACTGGCGCTGGTACAGGAAAAGGATCCGTTTAAAGTGTTTCCCGCCATCGCCTTTCAGCAGGGCCCTAAACACAAATATATTACCAACGGTCAGGCTTTCGACATCTGCTATTCCGTTGAGGAGAATGTGTTCAGGGGCAAGGCGAATCTGCAGCTTAATGTGAAAGATATTAAGATTGACTAGAAAGAGGCGAAAGATTTTTTTACGAAGACATTAAAAAAACGAAGAAGATTATGGATTCTTGGCCAGGTGTGATTGGTTTCCGCACTCCCAGTAGTAAATGAACTACAGATGAGATACTTT
>DASQZK010000116.1:0-5634 GCA_035638735.1 Bacteroidales bacterium | reverse complement strand
CCATCGTCTATGTTGAACCTGACGGAAGCACCTCTCTTTTCGATAAAGCCTTTAGCCAGAAAGCCAACATGCGGAAAGTCATGAAGCATATCCGGAGATTTAACGACGAGAGCCCCATTACGGAGTACATCCTCCTTCATGCCGATGAAGAGGAGAATACCGACTGGTACAGGAAAGAGATGAAAGAACTCACCGGTATGGAGCCCTTATCGGTTACCAACATTTCACCCGTAATCGGTCTTCATGCTGGCAAAGGATGCGTTGCCGTCGCTGTTACTTCACATTAATATGATTTATGGTGTTGCCATATCAGCCCTGACGATCTTTTTCTACATGGTAATTTTTTACATGGCAGCACGGGCCGTGCATAATAATTCTATTGTTGACATCGGTTGGGGACCGGGATTTGTTGCTATCTGTATCGTCCTGGCTTTGACATTCAACGGACTCAGCAATAATGCCGTGATGCTATTTTCCTTTACCACATTATGGGCATTCCGGCTGGCAGGACATGTTTACCTTCGGAGTGCAGGCCATCAGGAAGATTTCAGGTATGCCAAATGGCGCAGGGAATGGGGCAAAAAAGAACCCCTGATCGCTTTCTTCAGAATCTTTATGCTCCAGGGCCTGTTTATGCTGGTGGTCTCCCTTCCTCTTATCATAGCCTTTACCAATCCAGGTGGCAACCTGGAAATTTTCAGCTACCTGGGCATCCTGGTCTTTTCTGCCGGATTTCTCATTGAAACCATCGCCGACTGGCAACTATCATCCTTTAAAAAGAAACCGGAGCATGCCGGAAAAATCATTACTCATGGACTATGGAAGTATAGCCGGCACCCAAACTATTTTGGCGAATCACTGGTGTGGTGGGGGCTGTGGCTAACATCAACCGGAAGCGGGTACTGGTACCTTGGACTTATAAGCCCGTTAGTTATCACTTTTCTTTTGCGATATGTATCCGGAGTCCCAATGCTCGAAGAGAAATTCCGCTCACGACCGGGGTTTGAAGAATATGCACAAAAAACGCCTGTATTTATACCATTCATTGGCCATAGAGGGCTTTAACGAATATTAACACTTCACCGGCTATAAAAGTCTTTCAAACCACAACATTTTCAGTTCATTACCGTATAAATCCATACCGATCTTAATCCATATAAGCAGAATGAACGATGAAAGAGAAAGGTATGGAAGGATAGACAGCCTTGAGAAGACTTTACTTTCTTTTATGCATAATCCCGTAATGGGAGTTATCATTTTCCATAACAGTGTCCCTGTATTTCTGAATGATAAAGCCACCAGTATTACCGGTTACAGCAAGGATGACCTGGCACAGGCTAAGTCCTGGCCATGGAAACTTATTCATCCCGACGACAGGCCTGAATTTACCCGCCACCTTGAAAATACAGCCATAGGAGAAGTCCGGCAGAGCCCCCTCAAGGTAAGACTTCTTCATAAAGAAGGCTCTTACCACTGGATCATGTTTTATGCCTGGCCGGTTAATTATCCTGAGCCCAACAGTGTGATCCTTAACCTGACAGACATCACGGCTGAAATGGTGAAAACCAGTGCATTCAAAATGGGCCACGATATTTTCCAGTCCTGTTTTGAAGACAATCCCGCAGGCAAATTAATTGTGGACATCAGAACAGACAACGTTATTATTTGCAACACGGCATCGACAAAAATCTTAGGCCTTGAGGCACAGGTAATTTCCAGCCGGGCCCTTCACCAACTTGTCGGATATAGTGAGGAAAGGATGAAATCTGAGCTGGCGTCTCTCATAGAGAATGGGAACTCATGGCTTCAGTTTTTCAGAAAATCACCTGACGGGGCGACGCATATCCTGGAACTCACAGCTTGTCATATTCGCTTCAACGATGATGAAGCATTGCTGGTCACCATACGTAGTGCTTTAGTTGATTTGAAGAAGATGAAGCAAACCGAGGTATTAAAAGACGACCTTAGCCTGCTTAATGAGGCCGCAAAAGAACTTATCTCGCTGCCCGGCGAAGACAGCATCTACGATTATACGCTCAGTCTTCTCAGACAACAGCATCCCAGGACCATGATTGTATTTAATATTAAATCGCCCGATGAAAATAAGGTAAAAGTCAGGAATATCTACGGTTTGAGTGAGTCGTTGCTCGGCAAGGCTATTAACATCAGCGGCTTTTCACCCGTTGGCAAAACGTTCGACCTGGTGGAAAGAAACCTTGACCTGCTGCGAACTGGCAAGCTTTGTCTATACAATAATGGGTTTGAAGATTTCGTAAAAGGTTATATTCCCGGAACGGCTGTTTCGAAAATTGTCAGGTTATTTGGCATCGAGCACGTATCCCTTATTGGACTCAAACGCGGGGACAAAATATTCGCTGAAATCCAGTTTTACTCTCTGCGTAATGCCCCCAGACTTAAAGAACATTTTATAGAAGCCTTATCACAGCTTGTATCTGAAGTCTTACACCGGAAACACCTGGAAAAAGGACTCACCGAAAGTGAAAATAAATTTCGTGGTTTCGTGGAACAATCTACCGATGGCATTATCATACTCAATGATAAGGGTCGTGTGATAAATCTGAACCATGCCTTTGAAAAAATCACGGGATACACTAGAGAAGATGTTGAAGGGGAATTTTTGTGGTCCTTTCTTGCCTCAAATTCCCCCAATTCAAGCTCAGAAGAGCACGAGTCATTTAGGAAGGGTTTTCAGAAGGCTGTACATTCTGATGAGACAAAATGGTTTCACAAGAAATTTGACCGCCCCTTAAGTCGTAAGGACGGATCTGAAGGTATCTTTGAAATTACGACCTTTCCTGTCAAAACACAGTCCGGTTTTCATTCCTGCGCCATCTTAAGGGATATTACCGAAAAAAAACAGGCCGAGAAGTTGCTTCAACAGCAAGCCAGGCAGATGGAAGAGCTAAACCAGACCAAGGATAAGTTTTTTTCTATCATCGCCCACGATCTTAAAAGCCCGTTGGGCAACATTATCGGTTTCTCGCGTATTCTGAAGGAGGACATTGCACAAAAGAACCTTGCCCAGGCAGGGAAAATGACCAAGGCCATCGAAAATTCAGCGGTGAAGGTTAACGTCCTTCTCGTAAACCTCCTGGAATGGTCCCGATTCCAGACCGGGAGAATATCATATAACCCGGAGCAGTTCGACATAACCAGGCTGATAGAGGAGACGTGCGACATGTTCAGGGAATCGGCGAAAATAAAAAAGATCAGGATGAAATATCCCCCGGTGAGCGGCACAATGACAGATGCCGATATAAACATGGTCGGCACCATTCTTCGTAACCTTTTGAGCAACGCTATCAAGTTCACCCCGGCCGGGGGAAGGATAAGTGTCAGGGTCAAAAAAAATGCAAGCTATATTTCCGTTCATGTCAACGATAGTGGTATAGGCATGACGCAAGAGGAAAAATCAAATCTGTTCAGAATTGATTCCGGTTTCACCACCCGGGGGACAGACAATGAGTCAGGCTCAGGTCTGGGGCTTATCCTATGCAAGGAATTTGCGGAAAAAAACAGGGGCATCATCGATGTCAAAACCCGGAAAGGCAATGGTTCTGAGTTCTATTTCACGCTTCCCGGGGTACGCCAATCCTGATGTCCGGGAGTATCTCAGGAGCCGGGGCGCCTTGCTCAGATGGCACAATCGGAAAAACACATTTTTCGCAAAATCGCCTTGATACACCCTCAACATTCTCAGGCCGCAAATAGTCGTATTTAACAAAATTTCCACTAAGTTTGTTATCTTTTTTCAAAAGCTTTCCTGTTTTCGTATCCCGGGGTACATCCGCTAATCGCGGTGTTTAACATATCCTGTTTGTACTACCGGCTCCAGGCAGCCGACATATAAAAAATTCAGTATTATGAAGATAAAACCACCCGTAGCCAAAAAAATTCCCCACGATATCACCGTCAACGGTCACACACGAACCGACAATTATTACTGGCTTAAAGACAGGGATGATGCGAACGTCATAAAATACCTGGAGGAAGAAAACCGTTACCGTGAGGACGTCATGAAGGATGTCAGGCCATTTCAGGATGCCCTTTTCGAAGAAATGGTTGGCCGGATCAAACAAACCGACATGTCGGTCCCGTATTTATATAATGGCTATTATTACTATTCACGCTACGAGGAGGGAAAAGAATATCCCTTTTACTGCCGGAGAAAAGGAAGTCCGGAATCGCCCGAAGAAATGATGTTGAACGTGAACGAGATGGCAGAGGGACACAGCTATTACAATGTTACCGGCTTATCTGTAAGTCCCGACAACCGGGTTCTTTCCTACGGAGTTGATACGGTCAGCCGGCGGTTGTATACCATCCATTTTAAAGATCTTGAAACAGGCCGGCATTATTCCGACCTGTTACCCGACACCACCGGTGGTGCTGCCTGGGCCAACGATAACAAGACTGTATTTTACACCGTGAAAGATCAGCAGACACTCAGGTCGTTCCGCGTAAAAAGACACAAGCTTGGTCAAACGGCCGGCGAGGACGTGACGGTATACGAAGAAAAAGACGAAACCTTTGTCTGTGGCGCTTATACCTCAAAATCGAAGAACTATATTATGATTGGGGCGCATGCCACCTTATCTGATGAATACCGCTTTCTGGATGCCAACGATCCAGGCGGAACCTTCACCGTGGTGCAGCCCCGTCGCAGGAATCTCGAATATAGTGTCAGTCATTATAAAGACCGTTTTTACATCGTCACCAACTACAAGGCCAGAAACTTTCGGCTTATGGAAACCCATGTCGGGAGCCCGGCTCTTGAAAACTGGAAGGAGGTAATTGGCCACCGGGACGACGTGTACCTTTCTTCGGTAGATATTTTTACCGGTTTCCTGGTCATTTCCGAGCGAAAAGACGGTCTGAACCAGATACGAATAAAGCCCTGGAATGGCGAAAAGGAACATTACATTCATTTTGAGGAAGAGGCTTATACGGCATATACATCAGTAAATCCGGAATTTAATACCGGGATTTTACGCTTCAGCTATACCTCGATGACCACCCCCGGGAGTGTTTACGATTACAATATGAACACCAGGGAACGAACGTTACTGAAACAACAGGAAGTTGTGGGCAGTTTCAACCCCGCCGATTATGAAACCAAACGACTGTATGCCACAGCCTCCGACGGGACAAAAATACCCGTATCGATGGTTTACAGGAAAAACATCACGCTGAATGGTAAAAACCCTCTGTTACTATACGGTTATGGTTCGTATGGCATAACAGTCGATCCGTCGTTCAGTACGGTCCGGCTCAGCCTGCTCGACCGGGGGTTTATTTTTGCGATAGCCCACATCAGGGGTGGCCAGATCTATGGAAGGCAATGGTATGACGATGGCAAACTTCTTAAGAAGATGAACACCTTCACCGATTTTATCTCATGTGCGGGGTACCTCATCAAGGAGAATTTTACAGGTCCCGACCACCTGTATGCCATGGGCGGTTCGGCAGGCGGACTGCTTATGGGTGCCGTGATCAACCTTGAACCTGAGCTGTTTAAAGGCGTTATTGCGGCAGTGCCTTTTGTTGATGTCGTTACCACCATGCTCGACGACAGCATTCCTCTTACTACCGGTGAATATGATGAATGGGGCA
>DASQZK010000115.1:0-5694 GCA_035638735.1 Bacteroidales bacterium | reverse complement strand
CCCCGGGGAATTCCGAATCGGTGCATACCATTGATTTTCCCGAAGCACATTTGTGGTCGCCCGACCATCCCGACTTATATCACTTAACGCTGACCTGGAATGATGATTCGGGACATACCGATATTGCAAAGACGCATTTTGGGTTCCGGTGGTTCGATGTGCGTGATATAGAAGGGGACAGGCAATTTTTTCTTAACAATAAGCGGATTGTCCTGCGAACATCAATATCATGGGGCTTCTGGCCGGTTAACGGCATATTCCCAACCCCGCGGCTGGCAGAAAAGCAGGTTAGGACAGCCAGGCAGTTGGGTTTGAATATGCTGAATTTTCACCGGGCTATAGGCCAGCCCGTTATTATGGATAAGGCCGATGCTCTCGGTCTCCTGTATTACGAGGAGCCGGGTGGCTATGCGGTGGGAAACAGCGATTTTGTAAAGAAATGGCAACGAATCAGGCTGGAAAGAATGGTTAAACGTGACAGGAACCACCCTTCGCTCATCATTTATAATATGAGAAATGAGCCCGGCCACGATCCTGATTCGTCCGTGTTTGCCGACCTGGCAGATATTCATAATATCGACGAGACCCGCTATAAGACATGGGCTTCAAATTATTATCCTTCAAATTTCCATGGTGGACATGCTCCATTCGATTCCTCACTTAGCAAGTTATACATGGAGCCCTATAATCACGACTTTCATTTCCAGGGCTGGTGGGACGAACATCATGCCGGAGGACCGGGCGTCTACCGGGATGACTATTACAATTCACCGGGGAATTATTACCGGTATACGACCCACAAGAGCGAGATCATTTTCTACGGTGAGGAAGGGGCCATAGGCACACCGCCCCGCCTTGAAAAAATAGCCAGTGAGATTCATTCTTCCGGTAATAAAGGCTGGGATGGTGACGATTACCTGGATGAGTATACGGCCTACGATCGTTTTCTCGATGATTACGGTTTCCGGAAGGCCTTCCCAACCGTCGATGATCTCACACTGAGTATGGGTAATGTGGCGTATTATTACCAGGGCAGGATTATTGAGAATGTAAGGATCAATAACATCACCGACGGTTATGCTGTGAATGGCTGGGAAGAGAACAAAATAGAGAACCATTCAGGTGTTGTGGATGCCTACCGCAATCCAAAAGGCGATCCGGGCCTGATCGCCTGGTATAACGAACCTTTATACCTGGCTGTTAAAGCCAGGAAAAAAGTTCTTGCCTCAGCGGGTCATTCAGTGGTTGATGTATACATTGTTAATGAGAAGGATGTAAATGGGACCTTTGATCTTGAAATAACGGCCGAAAATAACGGGGATGAATATTTCTCCGCCCATTATCCGGTGAAGGTCAGCGGCGGAAATACTTATGGTGAGCTGTTAAAGCCGGCCATCCGTCTTCCGTTACCACATGATGGGCGGACGACTGTTCACGCTTTTCTCACGAACAGGGCAGACAGCATTATTACGCGGGGTAAAGAGGAACTATTTACCGTTAATACCTGTCCGGAGAAGCCTGGTTTTAATGTTACCTGCTTCGACAGTTCCGGTTTTGTCAGAAAATATCTTGCAGAATATGGTATCGACAATCCATTGGAATACTCCGGCAAAGGTGCCCCGGAAGGCCGGATACTTGTGGCAGGGAATGCTTCTCCGATAGAGGAATACGAGGTGAGGCAGGAGCTGCTCGACTGGGTCAGTCGCGGGAACACGTTACTTATTATCGGTAATGCGCCGGTCTGGATGGATTACCTTGCCAGTAAGGAGGTGGCTGATTACAGGGGCGTAGAAGACCTGGGTATCTTGTGGTATGGCGGCAATCACTTTGTTCGTGATCATCGTCTTTTCGATGGTTTGCCGGTCAACACTGTCTTTAACTGGGAATATCAGTGTTTTGCCAGTTACGACAGACACCGGCAGGGGTTAAGAGTAAGAAATGGAGACATCATTGTCGGGGCTGTTTCAGATCACAAGAAAGAAGTTTATTCTGCCTTAGGAATTATCAACCACGGGAAAGGCCGGATTATCTATTCTTCGCTCGATTTTGAAGGCGCGCTTGATGCCGGTGACGATGCCTCATCAGTGGCCAAACGATTAGTGTACAACATGCTTGTTGATAGTCACAGGTACTGAGGCAGGAATGACTGAGGCAGGAATGGCCTTGATACCGGGAACAGATCATCGTGTTTACTTTATCGGGTATATATTTTGTTCCCCGGTGTAAACCTTCGACGGATTCCCGTTGTTAATGTTCTAAAAATACCATGCCGACAAATTCCAGACTTACCGCGCAACAGATATCCCGTTACCATGATGAAGGTTGTCTTATCTATCCCTTTCAACTTTTTGATGCTTCCGAACTTGAATCACTGACGGCTATTTTTGAAGAGCACCTCTCTGAAAGGGGAGACCGGCTGTCGGATGAACTTGACACGCCCCATTTCAGAGATGACAGGCTCCTCGACTACCTGCTTCACGACAGGGTACTCGATCTTGTTGAAAGCCTTATCGGTCCGGATATCGGGCTTTGGTCGAGCCATTTCATCTCTAAAGAACCCTATTACGGAAGGCGCACACCCTGGCATGAGGACAGTGCATACTGGGCCGGAAAGTTCGACCGCCTGGACAGGATCGTGACCGTCTGGCTCGCTATTGATAATTCTACAGAGGAGAACGGCTGTATGGGAGTCATCCCCGGGACCCACCATAATGGATTTTCAGATTATGTGGATGTTGCTGATGCCGGTAACAGTACTTTTAAAAGAGAAATTTCGGGCACCACTTTCAGTGAAGAAGATGTTAAATGGCTTGTATTGAAACGGGGTCAATGTTCTTTTCACGATGCGAGGATTATTCATGGTGCACATCCCAATACCAGTCCCGACAGACGGGCAGGATATACCATGCGCTATTTTTCGCTCCGTATGAAGTTTAACCCGATGTCGGCTCCCGGTCATAAAATTTGGTGGGCACGGGGAAAGAACTTCGCGGGTAATACGTTGCTTTTTCGTTAGGAACCTGCCGAATGATCCGGAAATTTGGAAATTCCTGTTTCGAAGAAATAAATATCATGTTAAACAAAATAAAGATTTAATGCGTTTTTTTCAACAATTATTATAACTTGCTAACAGATTAACATCTTTTTTTTTGGACTATTTACTTAGTCTGTTAGTTGGTTAGTTGGTTGATGATCGGCCTTAAAAGCTGTGAACAAGAAGGTTACTCTCCTCCGGGAGAGTGACCTTCTGCCTTTTTTATACCATTCAGGTAACCTCATGCTTAACGCCGGGATGGTTACTCTACCGGTAAATAAATTTCCGTTTTCCAGCTGGTGACAATAGGTTCCACCTGCGGGTCGGTAAGGTAGAATTCCCATGCTTCCCCTGTTGCTTTCAGATGATTCTTAGTGATATATGCCATCATTTTCCGGTACGATTCGGGGAGTTCATCGTATGGCCCGGTATGTATTGCTTTAACAGCCCTGAAGGAAGGGAAGGTTATGGCTGAGACGTTTGCAGCCGGTTGGCCTGTTTTCCTGACAGGGAGTCCGCAATATACGGTTACATTCCCTGTATCCTGCTTTAAATCGAAAAAGTAGCTGAACGGGGGACCGGTTACTTCAAGAGACTGGCCCGAAACAACGCGTGTTATACTGGCAAACAGGCTGTCGAACTGAGCCGTTACCTGTTTCATATCCCCACTGGCAGAGGCAATCATGGCGCTCATCTCGGGTCTGTTAACAATTGTGAAGCCGGAAAGTGAACTGAGTGATATATCCTTTTGATCCAGGCGTTTACTGAGGTTCTCCAACCCTCGGGTATAACGCTTTTTGATTTGTTTTTTCAGGAATAGCAGGGCGTAACGTCCCAGGGGATACCTGGCCGATGATTGGAAGGTCCAAATAACATGGGTTGTCTGATTATCTCCTTTAAACCGCCAGGTTACCTTTGCCGGTGTTTTCTGCCCACCGAACCGGATGGTTGAACTAATATAGTTGCCGAAATCGGTCGAGTCAACCGTTATCTCGCCGGTTCCTACCACTTTCCCGGTCCATGAGAACCTGGTACCTGCATACATATCCTCGAAATCGACTGATGTCTCAGCCGTCGAGTCAATCGATATCCATGGATCCCAGAAAGAACGGTCGGTGAATGAGACCACATCGCGGAACACTTTGGTTCGCGGAAGATTGATATCTGTTTCTGCACTGATTTTCATTTCCTTTGGCAGGAAAGCAGCAACCACTAAAAGGGCTGCAATGAGAGATACGATGATGATGAGAAACCATTTGATAAATTTCATGGTATGTGGATTTTGCAGATGACTTAATCGTGTATATGCCGGGGCATTGCTGTGCCTGATCTTATGACACTATTCCTTTATCGATTGTTGACCGGACCCTGATTATTTCCTTCATCCGGATAATGAAATCAGGCACTCCTGTTGGGTAGTAAAGCGAATTCGTGCATCCACATGTTGATAAAATGCTATATAAGCATGGTTTTCATTGTTTTATATTATAACTTGTGTGTGTTGCCTGAAAAACCTAACCAATAAAAGCCGTAAAAATGAGAATCATTCTTTCCGGGATACTGGTGTTCCTCCTTTGGACAGGCCTTTCCTCCTGGTTTTATGTATGCCAGGTGAAAGGGTTGTGTACCGATGCAATGGAAGCCGGGGCCTATCCCGTTCAGGAGCCGGGCAGCAATGCCCTGTCTATTGCTGCAGATTCTTCCGCCAGGACCATTCCGGAGGCTCCCGCAACCCTGGTAATCCACTTCGACACGGATCAATGGGCTTTCCTGCCTGGTCCGGATATTAAAAGCCGTTGCGAGCAGTTTAAAACCTGGGCCGGAACAAATCCCCAGGCCGTGCTTTTCGTTACCGGCCATACCGATGCTACGGGCCCTTCCGACTACAATATGACGCTCGGAAAACGAAGGGCCGAAGCAATCCGGGATTATCTTACCAGTATAGGCGTTCCTGCCGGACGAATCGTCGTTGCATCTATGGGTGAAGAAAAGCCCGTAGAAGATAACAGTAATCCGGACGGACGGATGATGAACAGGAGGGCAGAATTATCACTTAACCAAAACTAATATTATGGAAGCATTCATTTTTCTAGCCCAGACAAAGGCCCTGGCAGCCATCGAAATAATCATAATGCTTGTGGTAGCTGCCGTTATCGGATATCTGACTTCCTGGATGTATTACAAATTCATTTACACCAAAAAGATCAATGCCCTCGAGAAAGAAATGGAGGATCTTAAGGCCAGGATCGTCAGGCTGAACGCTGATAAAGGTGACCTGGAGAAGCAGGTAGGGAAACTTGAGGCTGATCTTGCAAGACTGCAGAAAAAAAACAAGGAAAAACCTCAGGCTAAATAGAAACCATCCTATTTTTATTATCGTAAAACAGGAAATATTACCGTCCCGGAAGTAGTTATACGGGAAGGCAACGTTGTTATGCCCTTACCGGCAGACATTTTTTAACACACATATTCCAGTTGATATGAAAGTTGTTCTGTTTTGCGGAGGGATGGGGATGCGCCTCAGGGAGTATTCCGATCTTATTCCCAAGCCGATGGTACCCATCGGCTACCGGCCTGTTTTGTGGAATATCATGAAATATTATGCTCATTTCGGACATAAACAGTTTATTTTATGTCTGGGCTACAAAGCCGATGTCATT
>DASQZK010000114.1:0-9956 GCA_035638735.1 Bacteroidales bacterium | reverse complement strand
CTCCCCTGAAGTTGAGGGGCAAGACATTGCAGGGATGATGATGATTGCGCTCACCCCGATCTCAGTCTCATCTTGTTGTTCGCTGAGGGAAAAGCCTTTTTTCACCCCTCCCCAACCCCTCCCCTGAAGTTGAGGGGCAAGACATTGCAGGGATGATGATGATTGCAATGAATTGCATCGATGAACTATTTTTATAACCGTTTTTTTAAAAGACCCGGTGAGATGAATATGTCATCGAAAAATTGACACAAGGTCATCGGAGTGGACACCCTTCTCCACTCAGGAGAGGGGCCGGGGGAGAGGTTCCCCTGAGGAGAGGGGCAAAATATCGCCTGGTCGATGTTGATTGCATAGATGAAAAATTTTGTTCTTTTACTCCGCTTTCTTACCTTTGTAACGTATTGCAAGAATTACTCTCTAAGGGGGTGCCTTAATAATTCGGGCTGAGATCATACCCTTAGGACCTGATCCGGGTAGTGCCGGCGAAGGGAAATATGAGATAATAACGTGAAATATTCTTCTTAAAACCAATTAATTATGTCACGAGCATTTTTTGTGCTTGCATGGCTTTTTGTGTCCATGCAGGTTTCTGGGCAATTTGTATTTTCCGGAAAAGTTACAGATAATGAGGGTGTTCCGCTCGTCGGGGCAAATGTGGCCTTTCAGGGCCTTTACCTGGGAACGGTTACCGGGGCCGACGGTTCCTTCAGTTTTAATAACCTCGATAATGGCACTTACCACATCCGGATATCTTACATCGGTTATGCTAAAAAAGATACGACACTTACCTTTAACCATGATATTCATCTGAAAATAAGGCTGCAACCCTCACCGGTAATGGGCGAAGAGGTTATTGTGAGGGCCGTAAGGGCAGGGGAGAAGGATCCTGTGGCATCGAGTATGGTCACCCATCAGGAAATCAGGAACCAGGATTATGGGCGGGATCTCCCTTATCTGCTTTCATTTACCCCGTCGGTTGTTACGACCTCTGATGCCGGGCAGGGTGTGGGCTACACCGGTTTTCGTATCAGGGGAACGGATCTGAACCGCATTAATGTGACCATTAACGGCATCCCGCTCAACGATCCAGAGTCACATGGTGTGTTCTTCGTCGATATTCCGGATTTTGCCGGTTCGGTCGAGAATGTGCAGGTGCAACGCGGCGTGGGGACTTCTACCAACGGGGCGGCAGCCTTCGGTGGCAGTATGAATTTTCAGACAACGGCTTTAAATAAAACACCATACGGAGAAGTGGATTCATGGTACGGGTCTTACAACACCTTAAAAAATTCGGTCAGTGTGGGGACAGGCATGCTCGACGATAAGTTCAGTTTCGATCTGAGGCTTTCCGACGTCAGCTCCGATGGATATATCGACCGGGCATCATCGGCGTTGAAGTCATTTTTCCTGTCATCGGCCTATTACACATCGAAAAGCCTGCTTAAACTTGATATCTTTTCAGGAAAAGAAAAAACCTACCAGGCCTGGGACGGTGTGCCTGGTTACCTGCTCGATTCGCTGCGTACATTCAACGGTATTGGCATGTATACCACCGATGACGGCCAGGTGAAGTATTACGACAACGAAACCGACAACTACCAGCAGGATCACTACCAGCTTCACTATTCGTACGACCTGTCGCGTTCACTAACGCTTAACGCCGGCCTGCATTATACCAAAGGTTTCGGTTACTACGAACAATACAAGGAAGACCAGGATTTGTCCGATTACCTGCTAAAGCCTGTCATCATAGGAAATGATACCGTTTCCTCCACCGACCTGATCAGGCGGAAATGGCTGGACAATGACTTTTATGGGATGATACTCTCGTTAAATTTCAACCGCAACCGGGTTAGTGCATACCTTGGAGGAGGTCTTAACAAATATGTGGGTGGGCATTACGGTACCATTATATGGGCCCGCTATGCCGGCAGTTCGGAGATCAGGCACCATTGGTACGACAATACGGGAAAAAAATTCGACTATAATGTTTATACAAAGGTGAATTATGAACTCACAAACAAGATCAATCTGTACGGAGACCTCCAGGTCAGGGGTATTGACTATTCCATCAGGGGTATTGACGACGATTTAAGATCCCTTACCCAGTCGCATTCCTACCTGTTTTTTAATCCGAAAGCCGGCGTCAATTTTTCACCCGATGCCCGGCAAAGGGCTTATCTTTCTTTTGCCATTGCCAGCCGGGAGCCCAACAGGGATAATTTTATCGATGCCGATCCAGGCCATCCCGTTCCCGGGCCGGAAAGACTTAACGACATCGAAGCCGGCTATCTCTACCAATCGTCACGGCTCAGGGCCGGGGTAAACATGTATTATATGAATTACCACAACCAGCTGGTACTTACCGGAGAGATCAATGATGTGGGAGCCGCAGTTATGACCAATGTTGAAAAAAGCTACAGGGCAGGTATTGAACTTATGGCAGGACTAAAAGCCGGTGAGCACCTCTCATGGGATGCCAACCTTACCCTGAGCCGGAATAAAATACCGGATATGGTTTCCTATGTTGACAACTGGGATTACTGGAACGATCCGGACAATGAGCTATATCAGTATGTTGAAGACCTTGGTACCACCGATATTGCCTTCTCGCCGTCGGTCATCGCCTCCAGTATCATCGGTTACAGCCTGTTGAAAAATCTGTCAGTGCAGCTCCAGTCAAAATACGTCAGCAGACAGTATATTGACAATACCAGTTCCATGTCAAGGAGCCTCGATCCGTATTTTGTTAATGACCTGCGATTTTCATACGCTTTGAAAACACGCTGGACGAAACAGTTGAGTTTTCATTTCATGGTGGCCAACCTGTTCAACGAGAGATATGAAACCAATGCATGGATTTACAGGTATGTCAGTAATGGAGAAGAAGCCTTTATGGATGGTTATTTCCCCCAGGCCGGCCGGCATTTTACAGGGGGAATAAGAGTGCGCTTCTGATCGGCCAGATTGTCAATACCCACTGTAGGAACCGGTTTTGTAGTATGATTAAAGATGTTGCAGATTCAGGGATTTTATTCTATTTTCTTCGGAGATTAAATTCAAATCGCTATATTTCAGGCGAAATCTGCCAACCAGTTTAACCATACTGACTTTCAGCTATGAAGTGGCCTTATCGTGTAATAAGGATATTTCTGATATTCCTGTTCTATGTTGCTGTCGCATTCACCGGACGTTTTATAACGCCTCAATCGGGTAGTTTTGTCATACTAATGCCGTCGCTGACCCTGGCTATCCTTGCGGTATTTTACATTGGTGATAATGCACTTATTGCGATTTTTGCAGGGTCTTTTATGGTGACTCTGTCCGCTTTCCCTGCCTTTGGCTTAATGGGGCCGGCAAAACTGTTGCCTGCATTAATCATTTCTGTCGGTGCTTCTCTTGCTGCCTTTATGGGTGGGCGTTGTCTGGGTATACGTATCAGGGATCGTGGAGGCCATCTTTTCTCAGCGAACCGTTTATTTGCTTTTTTGATTTTCGTGGTATTAATTCCCTCTGTGGTTAATGCTTTTTTTATCTCTCTTGCCGAATTTCTGTTCTCCAGGCCGACTGAAATATTCCTCCGCTTCATTCTTTGGGCACAGGCAGGCGGCATTGGTATTATTCTTATAATCCCTTTTGTAATCGCCTGGTCGGGTAAGGTGAAGCTACACATGAGCCGCAATGCTGTTCTTGAGCTGGTTATTCTTCTTGCCATTCTTACTCCTTTTATCATTTTGAGCTCCTCCGACAAGTCCAATAACCCAGTAAAAAATTTCCTGGCCGGGTATTTTCTTCTTCCGGTATATTTATGGCTGGCCATCAGGTTCAATAGCAAAATCACGACCCTCGTCATGTTGGCTTCCATGGTACTGCTGATCCTGTTGACCATGGTAAAAACCAACTATTACGTCCTCAGCATCCTGGATCATCCCGACATGCTTCTTCAAGGCTTCATGTTGGTGATAATACTGGTAACGTACCTTACGCATTCATTTTTCAGTGAGCGGGTCAGGCTTATACAGTCATTTTCACAAAGCGAGTCCAACCTGAAGGCGGTCATCGAAAATATGCCTGTTGCGCTGGCTATCATGGATAAGAATGGTGAAAAGGGGTACCTGAACCATAATTTTATACGCTTAACAGGCTATCAGCGGGATGATCTTCCAACCATAGAGGTATGGTTTGAAAAGGCCTATCCCGATGAGGATTACCGCAGAAAAGTGAAAGAAACATGGAGCGATGTCGTCATAAACCTGCCGGAAGCCGGAACCATCGAACAAGAATTCAGGATTGTTACCAAAGATGGTGATCGAAAGGACATCCTTTTCGTGATGTCGCTCCTGGAGGAAAAACTTTTGGTTGCACTTTCTGATATGACACAACGCAAGCGCATGGTGGAACGTATCGTGGAGAGTGAGCGGAGAATGAATACCCTCGTCCAGAATTTGCAGGGGATGGTCTTTCAATGTAAGAATAATCACGGCCGGACAATGAGTTTTGTCAGCGAAGGTGCTTTTTCGCTCACCGGTTATCTGCCTTCCGATTTTACAAGTGAACGGATGGATTTCAGCCAACTGATAGTTGAGAAGTTCCGCGACATGGTATGGGACAGTCTCCAGGTTGCCATCAGGAAAGGAGAACCATACGAGATCCAGTACCAGATAACAACCAGAGAAGGAAATGTCAAATGGGTGGCGGAAAGAGGAAAAGGTTTCTATAATGAGAAAGGAGTTTGTATTGGTATTGAAGGCCTCATTATTGACATCACTGAACGTATAACTATTCTTGAATCACTGCGAAAGAGCGAACAACGCTATAAATCCCTGTTCGAAAATATACCCCTTTCCCTGTGGGAGGATGATTATTCTCAAGCCGTAAACTATCTTCGTGAACTGCCGGTGCAAAATGCAGCTGACCTGAGAGATTATCTGATAGCTGACACTTCCCGCATAAAAGAGTTGGTAAAGCGCATCCGCATTATTGATTTAAACCGCTCCTCGGTCAAGCTTTATGGTGAGGACAGCCGAGACAAGCTGGTTCAGTCAATGGACCGGGTATTTGTAGAGGAACATTACGAGAGTCTTGTTGATTTGATGGTCAGGCTGATGAATGGTGAAACCTATATCGAGAACAACGCTACCAGCCTCAGGATAGGGTATCAACTCAAGACCCTTTCGATCAGCTGGTATGTCATGCCGGGTCATGAGGCCGATTTGTCACGTGTACTGGTGACCATCGTCGATGTCACTGATCTGACAAAAGCGAAGCAGGCCATTCTTGAACTTAATCAACAGCTTGAAGAAAAAGTTGTTAAAAGGACCATGGAGCTAAACCGTGCCAATAAAGAGCTCGAAGCTTTTTCCTATTCCGTTTCGCACGATCTGAAGGCACCTTTGAGGGCTATCAAAGGTTTTTCTTCACTGCTCAAAACGGAGGTTGGCGACCACCTCGAAGACAAGGCCCTCCGGTATCTGAACCATGTAACGGAGAATGTGGATAATATGGCGAAACTGATCAACGACCTGCTCCAGTTTTCGCGTCTTGGCCGTAAAAGCCTGAACGTCCGTGAAGTGGATACCGCCGCGGTTGTCGCCTCGGTCTGGGAAGAGTTAACCGGGATAGAACAGGAACGAAAGTGTCGAATTGTGCAAACCGGCCTGCCTGTCATTTATGCCGACGAGCCGATGCTACGTCAGGTATTTGTTAATCTCTTGTCCAATGCCGTAAAGTTCTCAGTTAAAAAGACAATTCCACAGGTGAAGGTGACAGGCACCAGGAGCGATCAAAACTGGCTGTTCTCGGTGGAGGATAACGGAATAGGGTTTGAGCAGCGATTTGAAGAGAAGATCTTTAAGGTGTTCCAGCGTTTGCACACGCAGGAGGAATATGAAGGTAGCGGTGTCGGGCTTGCACTGGTGCAAAGAATCGTGCACCGGCATGGTGGAAACGTATGGGCAGAAGGCGATCCGGATAAAGGATCCATCTTCTTTTTTACTGTTCCTGTTGAGATTGATTCTGAATAGCACCGGAATATCCTGTTAACCGTTTACAAAATTTTACTAAATTGGTAATTTAATCGGCTGAAAATAATTCCCCTTAGTAAAGATACAAACATGTCGAAAACGAACCTGAAAATCCTGATCCTCGAAGATAATCCCTATGATGCTGAACTAAATATTTCGTCTGTCAAAAAGGAGGATTGGGAAGTTGATGCCCATGTTGTTGATAATGAAGAAGGTTTCGTATACGAACTGGAACATTTCAACCCCGATATAATCCTGTCTGATTACAATCTGCCGCGATTTAACGGACTCGATGCCCTGGAGGTTGTTAAAGAAAAATATCCCTTTATCCCCTTTATTATCGTTACCGGCTCACTCGATGAGGAGACAGCCGTCGATTGTATCAAGAAAGGGGCCTGGGACTATGTTCTTAAAGAACACCTTGTAAGGCTTAATTCTGCTGTCAAATATGCATTGCAGTACCGGCAGGAGATTGAACAGAGGAAACAGGCCGAGATAAAGATCAGGGAAAGTGAGAAGCTTTCCAGGAAGTTACTCGACAATATAAAAACCGGGGTGTTTCTTGTCGATCTTAATACCACCATTGTTCATTGCAACAGTAAGGCAGAGTCGCTGACAGGGAGACAGATTTCCGGCATCAGGGGCCAAAAGCTGCTGGATACATTCAGCTTTGCCGTTGAGAGTGGACACGGTCTTCCGGCTGGTCAGACTGATTTTCTGACCAGGGTTGTCCAAACCGGTGAAGCCATAAATTCCATTGTAATTAAGATGCAAGAGCCCGACCGGCCTGAGATATGGTTTGATGCCTGTGTAACCCCTGTCGTTGATGATAAAGGTCATTTTGACCAGATGGTTTTTTGTATTAGCGATATCACAGAAAAGATTAAGATGCAGGCCAATCTGCGTGAATCACAGTCGAAATATGAAGCTGTGTTCAACTCTGTGAATGACGGGATTTTTTTGCATGACATCAACGACTTCACACTTATCGATGTCAACGACACGGTCGTTCAGATGTACGGGTACAATAAGAAAGAGATAAAGAGGTTGAAGATCAGTGATCTGAGTGATAAAACGGGCGGGTATACCTCTGAAGTAGCAAAAGATTATGCACAACTTGCAGCCAATGGCAAACCCCAAACCCGTGAATGGCTTGCCCGGCATAGGTCAGGAAGGCTCTTCTGGGTTCATGTGACCTTAAAAAAGGTCAAACTTGGTTCGGTAAATTTCGTGATGGCCCTTGTTAAGGATATTGACAAGCAAAAACGGGCCGAGATGTCGCTTCACGAGAGTGAAGAACAGTACAAGGTGCTTTCACAGAATACACCCGATGTTATCATGCGTTACGACAGGCAATTCAGGCACCTGTTTGTTAACGACTCGGTGCGTGATCTATTCGGTATTGCTCCCGGTGCTTTTCTCAACAAGTCGGTTCGTGAGTTGGGCATCTTCCACGATAACCTTCTGGAGACCTGGGAGGCCAATCTGGCACGTGTTTTTACCAACAAGCGCTCGTACGAGGTCGAATTCACGATCGATGTCAACGGCACCCAGCGTTACGTGGAATGGCGTTTCTTCCCGGAATTTACCGATACTGGTGACGTGTCTACGGTATTGTCGGTAGCCCGTGATATTACCGACAGGAAGGTGGCCGACAGGAAGTTAAGAGAGTCGGAAGAGATGCTTCACCTTGTGTTCGATAATATTCCGCTGGCCGTATTCTGGAAAGACCGTAATTCGGTCTACCTGGGAGGTAACCGTACCTTCATCGAATCGGCCGGTCTTGAGAAACCGGAAGATCTTGCCGGCAAAACAGACTACGACCTTCCGTGGCAAACGTCTGAGTCTGATTTTTTTGTTGAATGTGACCAGCGGGTTATGGACAACGATGAACCGGAATATCATATTATTGAAGAACGAAAGCTGGGCGATGGCACTTTTTCGTGGAATGATACTAATAAGATACCTCTGCACGACGAAGAGGGAAAGGTTATCGGTATCCTGGGCACGGCCGAAAATATTACCGAAAAGAAAAAGAGTCAGGAAGCGCTCAGCATAAGTGAAGAGCGCCTTAAGATGGCATTGGAGGCATCAAATGATGGTTTATGGGATTGGAACAGGGAAAATAATGAGATGTATTTCTCCCCGCGTTACTTCACCATGTTGGGATACGAGCCCGGAGATTTTGACCACAACCCGGATGTACTCTTCAAGCTTATTCATCCTGATGATACAGGGAATGTCAGGAAGTACCTCGACAGGTTGATGAATAATAAAGGGGGTATGTCGGAAGTGGAAATGCGGCTGCGTCGCAAGGATGACAGTTATGCATGGATTCATAGCAAGGGTAAGGCTTTTCAGACCGACAAAGACGGGCAGCCCATCAGGCTGGTCGGAACGCATGTGGATATTACCCTGCGTAAACGGCATGAGGATATCCAGGAAGTGCTTTTCGAAATTGCCAATTCGGCAACAACGACACGGAACCTGGATGAGCTCTTCGAGAATATTCAAAAATCGCTTCACAAGGTTATTGATACCACCAATTGTTATGTGGCCCTGTATAATTCGCAGAACGATAAAATATCTCTTCCCTTTCACCGGGATGAGAAAGATAATTTCCAGGAATTTCCAGCCGGAAAGACTGTTACGGCTTATGTCATCAGGACGGGTCAATCACAGCTAGTAAGCCTGGATCGCATTTACGAGCTTGAGAAATCAGGTGAGATAGAACCGATTGGAGCCCCGTCCATATCATGGCTCGGTGTTCCGCTTCGCAGTGGGGATAAGATCATTGGTGTTTTCGTTGTTCAGAGTTACGACGAAAAGATAACCTATACCGAAGATGACGTGCAGCTGCTTGAATTTGTTTCCGATCAGATTGCGCTGGCTATTGAACGGAAAATGGACCAGGATAATGTCAGGGAAAATCAGGAGCGCCTGCGGAAGATCATTGAATCGTCGCCCGACGGTCTTGTTGTAATCGATGTTGAAGGCGGCATACTCGATCATAACAGCAGCTTTCCCGATATGGTAAGGATGACACCCGGAGACATCAAGCTGCGAAATTTCTTTGAATTCATCACCCCGGCCGATGTTATCAAGGCGCAGAATACGCTTCACGATACACTCATGAGCGGCTACCAGAAAAACATCGAGTTCAGGATGAGACGCGCCGACGATACCGAGTTTTATGCCGAGACCTCGTTGGGCGTTATTCACGGTGCCGACACGGGCAGTGAGTCATTTGTTATTGTTGTTAAAAACATCAATGAACGGAAAGCTTACGAATTTAACCTCAAAGTGGCCAAGGAAAAGGCCGAGGAGTCGGATCGTCTCAAGACGGCCTTCCTGTCGAATATGTCACACGAGATCAGGACACCTATGAACGCCATCATCGGATTTGCGGAGCTGTTGTCCAACCATGATCTGACGCAAAATGAAAAAACGGAATTTATCCAGCAGATTAATAATGGTGCCGATTCATTGATGCGTCTTATTGACGATATTATTGATATTGCCAAGATTGAAGCCGGCCAGATCAAAATGAACAATTCATTTTTTGAGATGAAGCCTTTACTTAAAGATCTGAAAACGGTTTTTTCAAAATATATGAGCCAGCAGGCCAAAGAGTCGATTTCGCTGGTGGAGGATCATACCGCACTCAGTGGTTCGGTGCAGTTGTACACTGATGAGTTCCGGCTTCGCCAGATCTTCACAAACCTGCTGAGTAATGCCATTAAATTCACTGATGAGGGTGAAATTCATTTTGGTATTAAACGCGTTTCAGAATACAAAATCTGGTTTTATGTGTCCGACACTGGCATAGGGATAAGTGAGGAGTCCTGTAAGGTGATATTTGAGCGTTTCAGGCAGGGGCATGAGAGCAAAACGAAGTTTTACGGGGGAACCGGTCTCGGACTGGCTATCTCA
>DASQZK010000113.1:0-7080 GCA_035638735.1 Bacteroidales bacterium | reverse complement strand
CGATATTCATACCATCCATCAGCGGACCTTCAATGACATCCAGTGCCTGCTTATACTGCTTGCGTGCTTCCTCTATATCGTCTTCAATATATTCCACGATACCTTTTACCAGGGCGTGACTGATGCGCTCCTGAACAGTGCCTTCCCGCCAGGCATCAGTTTTTATTTCCTTTTTTCCACTGTCCTTCACCTTTTCAGCATATTCAATAAGACGCTCAGTGGCATCGGGACGCCGGTTAAGAATAACATCCTCAACCAGTTGAAGCAGTTCAGCAGGTATGTCATCATAGATCTGCAACATGCCGGGATTGACAATACCCATATCCAGTCCGGCATTTATGGCATGGTACAGGAAGGCTGAATGCATGGCTTCGCGTACCACATTATTGCCCCGGAAAGAAAAAGATAAATTACTAATGCCGCCGGAGGTCTTTGCATAAGGCAGGTTTTCCTTTATCCATCGTACTGACCTGATAAAATCGACTGCAAAATTATTGTGTTCCTCGATGCCGGTAGCCACTGTGAGCACATTGGGATCAAAAATAATATCTTCGGGAGGAAAGTCGATCTCATTTGTAAGAATATCATAGGCTCTTTTACATATTTCAATACGCCGTTCAAGATTACTGGCTTGCCCTTGTTCATCAAAAGCCATTACAACAGCTGCTGCACCATATTTTTTTATTTTCTCAGCACGCTCTCTGAATATTTTTTCACCTTCTTTCAAGCTGATGGAATTCACAATGGCCTTACCCTGCACACATTTCAATCCGGACTCAATCACTTCCCATTTGGAAGAGTCAATCATAATGGGTAATCTGGCAATATCAGGCTCTGATGCCAGCAGATTCAGGAAATTAACCATTTCCTTCTCTGAATCAAGCATGGCCTCATCCATATTCACGTCAATGATCTGCGCTCCGCCATCTACCTGACTGCGGGCAACGGACAAAGCTTCCTCGTACTTTTGTTCTTTAATGAGGCGGGCGAATTTCAATGAACCTGTAATATTGGTGCGTTCTCCTATATTTACGAAATTAACCCCCTGGCTAATAGATAATGGTTCCAGTCCGCTCAGCCTGGTGATGTGTTTCTTTTCCGGTATTTTTCTGTTGTTTGCCTCATCTGCGATCTTTGCGAAAGCACGGATATGATCAGGGGTGGTCCCGCAGCATCCGCCCACAATATTAGCAAAATTATGATCCAGAAAATCCTTTATATACCCTGACATGTCCTCAGGAGATTCATCATATTCTCCGAACTGGTTTGGTAAACCGGCATTTGGGTATACACTCACATAAAAGGGTGCCTTTTTTGACATTTCCTCCAGGTACGGGCGCATGTCCTTTGCCCCCAGCGAACAGTTCAGCCCAACAGACAAGAGGTCGATATGAGAGATCGAGTTCAGGAAGGCCTCAACGGTCTGGCCTGAAAGCGTTCGCCCGCTGGCATCGGTGATCGTACCTGAAACCATCACCGGAATTCTGCGGCCTGATTTTTTAACCACTTCATCAATAGCAAAAAGAGCGGCCTTTGCATTGAGCGTATCAAAAACCGTTTCCAGTAATATCACATCCACACCACCTTCCAGCAGGGCTTTAGTTTGTTCCTTGTATACCTCTTTCAGGTCGTCAAAAGAAACAGCCCTGTATCCGGGACGATTTACATCCGGTGACAGGGAAGCGGTTTTATTGGTTGGCCCCAGCGACCCGGCAACAAACCTGGGTTTTTCCGGTGTCATTGCCGTGAATTTATCAGCTGCTTCCCTGGCCAGCCGGGCCGATGCCAGATTCATCTCATACACCAGTTCTTCCAGGTGGTAGTCGGCCATTGAGATCCGGTTGGCATTAAAAGTATTGGTTTCAATGATATCAGCTCCTGCTTCAAGATATTTCTCATGAATGGTTCTGATAATGTCTGGCTGAGTAATGGATAACAGGTCATTATTGCCGCGCAGATCACTCCCATGCGCGGCAAACCGCTCACCACGGTAATCCTCTTCCTTCAGCCGGTAGGTCTGGATCATTGTCCCCATGGCACCATCAAGCACCAATACCCTGCTTCTTAATTCCTCTCTGATATCTCTTTTTTCTGCCATTATATCATATTCTTATATCCTGTTCATGTAAAGAACAAAATAAGTTACTTTTAAAAAAATTTACTTAGTATGGGAACTAAGTGTCTCATTATCATCCCCATTAAGGGAGCAGGTATTAGCACCTTTGTCTTTTGTGACAGGTTGCCAGGGGATCATGGAGCCTGGTCTCTACACCCTTCTTAATAATTCAAACACTGTAAATGTATGAACGGAATAAATTAATTGATAGCAAATTTAGTGATTATTTCTTTACAGGCAAAGATCAGGAGGTAATAAAGGATTGAAAGGTATTTTTTTTGTTTAAAATGATTTATTGAGCCTTTAAAATTTCCTTTTTTCTCTGGTAATTCTCTCCCACAAAGACTTATCAACCGGAATCCCGTTCTTTTTGTTTTCACTTCTGACAGCCAGTATATTTCTGCCGGGATAACGCACCTTGTTATCCGGATCATCTCCGCTCTGTTCAACATCGTTAATTACTCTTTTCACTGTTGCAGAAAGAACTGATTTACTTGTAATTTTGGAAAGATCAAAGGCCATGAAAACCTGGGATACATTGGACTCAACTTCCTGGCGACCTATATCGGCAGTAGTGTTTCCTTCGGAGAGGACGGCTGCAAAAAGATCGAGCAACATGGCCAGCCCCGAACCTTTCCAGTACCCTGCCGGTAATGAACGTTCATTTTTCAATACTGTACCAGGCTCATTGGTAAGCTTACTACTATCGTCAAAACCGCAGGGAAACGTAGTTTGTTGATCGTCCTTATTAAGTAATTCAAGTTTTCCGAAAGAATACTGAGACATAGCCATATCTAATACCACCGGTTTTTCATCATCCGGTACAGCCAGAATAAGCGGGTTATTTCCTACCGCAGGATTCACGCCGCCCCAGGGAGGCATGTTGGGTTTGGTATTGGTGAAGCAAATGGCCATAAAACCTTTTTCAATCGCCTGCCACCCATAAGTTCCCCCACGCATCCAGTGATTGGTGTTTCGCATGGCTACAATACCTGAGCCATGTTCACTGGCAAGCGACATGGCCCTGCTCATCGCCATCCAGGCATTGGTATTGCCGGGGCCGGATCTTCCATCCCATTTTTCCACTGCCCCCAATGAGGCAATCTTTTCGGGTTTAGCATGTACCCGTATAATGCCTTTGTCGATATACTCAATGAACCTTGGGAATCGATTAATACCATGGGAATAAATACCATCACAGGTAGTTTCAGTGAAAAGCCGGGCGCACAATGCTGCACGATCCGGTGTAAACCCTTTAGTGATCAGTATATGCTGAAGCTTCTGCTTCATCGTGTCAAAAGGGACTCGAATCTCATTCATCATATCCTGGTTTTATTGAAGATAGGAGAAAGATAGGGAAATTCTGTTTAACAAAAATTACTTTAAGAAATATGATTATCGGATTATGTTCCTAATATAGCGTTTTAGATATAAAATATTAAACTAAAAGTTAAGATGAAATCCAACCAACTGCCCCTTAATCCTAAAGGGGGCAGCCCGATATGTAAATAATTTTTAATGAGTATCGAGAATCATGTATAAAGATAATATTCGATAAAATATGTCCAGAAAAAAGTTCGCTTACGCTGCCCCCTTCCCCCTAAAGGGGGGCTCACACACGGATTTACCAAATTCAAATTCGGAACTATTTTGTGCACGGGATCCCCTTTAGGGTAACTGAGCGAAGCGATCTCACGACCAGCATGAGCCTGAGCAAGTGTGAGGGAGTATAGGGGGCTGCGCGATGTAAATAATTTTTTTAGGTAAAGAATACGATAATCATTATAAAAAAAATGAATGCCCGGGGAACTTTAGTCCTTGTGCTTATGCCCGTCGTACTTAACGAGATTCAGGAAATGCCCCATTTTATCCCTTTTGGTTTCGAGATAAAAGCGATTATGCTCATTGGGTTCAACTTCCAGATGCACATTATCGACAATCTGTAAACCATATCCTTCAAGGCCCGCTCTTTTAATGGGATTGTTAGTGAGCAGCTTTATTTTTCCCAGACCGAGTTCCCTCAGAATACTGGCACCAACACCATAGTCGCGTTCATCATCATTGAATCCCAGTTCCAGGTTGGCTTCGATGGTATCCAGACCCTGTTCCTGTAACTTATAAGCTCTGATCTTATTGAATAATCCGATTCCCCTCCCCTCCTGGTTCAGGTAAACGATCACGCCTTTACCCTCCTTTTCAACCATTCGCATGGCTTTATGGAGCTGTGGACCGCAGTCGCATCTCAGAGAACCAAAGATATCCCCGGTAACACAAGATGAATGCACCCTGACAAGCACCGGCTCATCCTTTGTAATCTCACCCTTAATCAGGGCGACATGTTCCAAACCATTGGATTTCTGGATAAAAGGAATCAGTCTGAAATCACCATATTCTGTAGGCAGATGTACTTCATCACCTTTAATCACGATGCTGTCCAGTTCAATACGATAGGCGATCAGGTCCTTGATAGAGATGATCTTGAGATCAAAACGGTCAGCAATTTCAAAAAGCTGAGGCAGGCGTGCCATTGAACCATCTTCATTCATGATTTCCACCAGCACACCGCCGGGTCGCAAACCAGCCAGCTGGCTTAAGTCTACAGCTGCTTCTGTATGACCTGCCCGGCGTAATACACCTTTTTCCCGTGATTTGAGCGGGAAGATATGTCCGGGCCGTGCCAGGTCTTCAGGACGAATATCCGGATCAACAAGTGCATTGATAGTTTTTGCCCGGTCCATGGCCGAAATACCCGTGGTACAGCCATGTCCCGTCAGGTCGACCGAAACAGTAAAAGCAGTAGTGTGAAGAGAAGTATTTTTGCCCACCATCATCTGCAGGTCAAGCGCCCTGCAACGGTCTTCCGGAATTGCAGCACAAATAAGCCCGCGACCATGAGTAGCCATGAAGTTTACAATATCCGGCGTTGTCAGCTCCGCAGCTGCAATAAAATCACCTTCATTTTCCCTGTCCTCATCATCTACTACAATGATGATTTTTCCCTTTTTGATATCCTCAATCGCCTCTTCAATGGTGTTGAGCTTCCTGTTGATTTCGCTCTGTTGGTTGCCAGACATTTGTTTTCGTTCCTTTGATAAATTTAAAAAAGCCTGTAAGCAAGGCCAGATTCATGTTATAAAAGTGACTTACGAATCGCAAAATTACAATATGTAGATGGATTTTCCCCAATAAATAATCAATAAAAGGCACCAGCAACAGGATACCCTGCAACATAAAAAGACCATCATACAGCTGATTTCTACCCAATAACAGGGCATTTGATATGAAAGCAGCAAGAATCAGAAAAGGTCCAAACCAGCGCAATACCTTATGAGAAAAAAAGGCAAAGGCAATGCCGTTAAACGGAGGCCACAACATCCCCGCAAAATGTACCATGTTTTGAAAATTACCGGATGAAATACGTACTTTTCTTCGGAATTCAACAGAGGCATCATTCGAAACATCTTCTACACAACATGCATCCAGGTCAGTAAGGCATTTTGCATGTTGCTGCAACACCTTCATGGTGATGTAAAAATCTTCAACGGTGGAGTTTTCAGGGATCCGGGGAAAGAACTGCGATTTGATGCTGTAGCATGCCCCATATGCTCCCATGGTAGCTCCCCACAATACCCCTTCAAAATATTTTATTTTTATTTCCCGGCTGGTAAAGGCTTTTTCCTGAAATGAAATTCCATCCTCAGTGGTCTCTTGATTCAGCACATTGGCACTCACCAGTCCAACGCCGGGATCTTTAAGCTTTTTGATTACCTGAAAAATAGTGTCTTCTTCAAAAAGTATATTGGCATCTGTAAGAATGAATATGTTGCCGGTGGCCTGTGCACTGAGTTTATTCAGTACATTGTTCTTCCCCTGCCGTTCAGTGAAATAAAAGGGTTTTAGCCCGGGATATTTTTTTGCCAGCGAGTTGAGTATTTCATCTGTCCGGTCATCCGAGGCATCGGATCCGATAAGGAATTCCAGTTTCCCGGATGGGTAGCTTCCGTTCATCACCGTGTCCGTTTTTCGTTCCAGCACCTCCTCTTCATTATATACCGACATCAGAACGGATACTTTGGGCAGGTCATCTCCTGGTTTATATTCAATATATTCAGGATGTTTCCGGGCAGCCCGCCATCTTAACAACATGGGGTAAAAAAGGTAAGAATGCAGTATTGCTGCTACTGATATCCAGAAAATAGCTTCAATAATCATGATATCAAAGTCTTATAAAACTCCTGTAGTGAACCGGAGATCCGTAAGTTATTAAATTTTTCTCTGACATCCGCATATGCCCTGCTGCTTATGTTATTCAGCAATTGCTCATCAGACACAAGCTGAAGGATCTTATCAACCATTATTTCTGCAGAATTTCCAAGCATAATATTACTGCTGTCCTGCACATCAATCCCTTCAGCTCCCACTGGTGTTGAAACGATTGCCTTCCCCATGGCCATGCCCTCGATAATCTTGATGCGCATTCCTCCTCCCGAAAGCAGAGGAACTACCATAATACGGTGCGCAGCCATGTATTCGTATGCGTTTTCTACCTCTCCGTGATAAAAAATTCCTTTTTGAGCCAGCCGTTTTACCAGCCAGACAGGAGCATTTCGACCGGCAATATGAAAGACCAGTGAAGACTGATTCTTCTGTATCTGCGGCCAGCATTTATCAAGGAACCAGCACAACCCTTCCTGGTTAGGTCCCCAGTCGAGTGCACCAATAAAGAACAGGTCCATACCGGTGGTTTGCGTAATCTGCAGTGGCATCCGTTTAAAATCAATCCCGGCGGGTACAACCTCCACCGGTAATCTGCATCCCATTTCTCTGAAGGTTTTCGCGTCACGCTCAGTAATGGGAAGGACAGCATCGTAAACATTCAGGTTTCTGGTATCAAAACGACGGATTCTGGCAGCCAGGATTCGCGTATACCATCGTTTAAAAAAATTATCTGTCTGAGCGGCTGT
>DASQZK010000112.1:0-3476 GCA_035638735.1 Bacteroidales bacterium | reverse complement strand
GAACAGGAATATCGAGGTAACGGCATATCTTTGGATGTGATTTCATGAGAGAAATAATCTCATCTACAGGAAAACCATGCGGGTAAGTATAATGTAGCCTGATCCATTCGATGCCGGATACAGCGGTGAGCTTCTCAATGAGTTCGGGAAGTGCTTTCTTATCATAGAGATCAGTCCCATACGAGGTAAGATCCTGTGCAATAAGCAGCAGCTCTTTCACGCCTGAGCCAGCAAGAAAAGTAGCTTCTTCGACAAGCTCAGCAATAGGAACCGATTTTTGCTTTCCCCTAATGGCGGGGATTGCGCAAAAAGCACACTGCCGATTACAGCCTTCCGAAACTTTCAGATAGGCATAGTGCGATGGGGTTGTCAGGACTCGCTCCGCTAACAGTCCGGCATAGTACCTGCCCCCGAGGACATTCAGGACATCTTGGTGGTGGTTCACCCCGAAAAAACCGTCTACTTCAGGAATTTCGTGTTTAAGTGATGCACTATAGCGCTCTGACAAGCAGCCCATAACGATAAGCATATCGATATCGCCCCGCTTCTTGGCTTCCACCCAGGAAAGGACGGTATCTACCGATTCGGTCTTGGCGTCTAGGATAAATCCACATGTGTTCACAATGACCGCATCGGCCTTTTCTTCAGAATCATGCAATAAGGTATGACCGTTTTCCTTTAGCTGACGCAACAATTTCTCCGAATCGACAAGATTCTTTGCGCATCCCAGGGTCACCACATTCACTTTCATCGTATCCGGATCTTTAATGAATTTTAACTGATAACAGTATAGCGATCAGAAGGGTCACTCCTTGAAGAGTGAATCGACGAATTCATGTTTATCAAAAATCAGGAGGTCTTCGACCTTCTCACCAACACCGATGTATTTCACCGGGATCTTAAACTGGTCGGAGATGCCGATAACCACACCACCTTTGGCTGTACCATCGAGCTTTGTAAGCGCCAGGGCGTTGACTTCGGTCACAGCCGTAAACTGTCTGGCCTGTTCGAAGGCATTCTGACCGGTAGAGCCGTCAAGAATAAGCAGTATTTCATGCGGGGCATCCGGTATGATCTTTTGCATCACCTTTTTGATCTTACCAAGTTCATTCATCAGGTTGACCTTATTATGCAGGCGTCCCGCAGTGTCGATGATAACCACATCGGCATTCTGTGATTTTCCGGAAGCCAGTGTATCGTAGGCCACCGAGGCGGGGTCGGACCCCATTTTTTGTTTAACAAGTTCAACACCAACCCGTTCAGCCCAAATGGTGATCTGTTCAACGGCTGCAGCTCTGAATGTGTCGGCCGCACCCAGTACCACGGTTTTGCCTGCCTTTTTGAAATGATAGGCCAGTTTGCCGATGGTGGTGGTCTTCCCTACTCCGTTTACGCCTACAACCATAATAACATACGGTTTTGAAGGGAGTTCGTCCTCGAAAGTCCGGGCAATGTTGTTATCATTCTGCTGCAAAAGGTCTTCAATCTCTTCCTTGAGAATCACATTGAGCTCCGAGATACTCATGTATTTATCACGGGCCACCCTTTCTTCGATCCGTTCAATGATTCGCAATGTTGTATCAACGCCAACATCTGAGGTAACCAGCACTTCTTCAAGATTGTCGAGAACTTCGTCGTCAACCTTCGATTTTCCGACAACAGCCCGCGAAAGTTTTGAAAATACGCTCTCCTTGGTCCTTTTCAGACCCTGGTCAAGGTTTTCTTTCTTTTGTTTGTTGAAGATTCCCATCGGATGCCTATTTAAAATCGTAAAAATATAAAAAAAGCTTTCCTGTTAAGAAAGCTTTATATGCAAATATTATAAGATAAAGAATGCCTTTTACTTGGCGAAGAAATCTTTAATATGGTCAGTATGTATCATTTCTTCTTCAAATGCATAAGAACCGGACGTTTCCGATTTAACCATCTTAATGCATTTTACGAAATTTCTTCCTTTTCCTGAACGGAGTCATACAACAACTTTCTTTGCCATTTCTGTTTAGTTTATTTGATTTCTCTATGAACAGTCACTTTTCTCAATACAGGATTGAACTTTTTAAGCTCAAGCCTGTCAGGCGTATTTTTCCTGTTTTTGGTAGTTATATACCGGGAGGTTCCTGGCATACCACTTTCCTTGTGCTCTGTGCATTCAAGTATAACCTGTATCCTGTTACCTTTTCCTTTTTTAGCCATTTCCTGATTCTTTTATAGCATTAATAACTTGCGATGAAACCTTTTTCCCTGGCATCTTTCAGCGCGCTGTTCAGCCCTTTCTTGTTTATAATGCGGATACCGCGGGCTGAGACTCTCAGCTTGATCCACCTGTCTTCCTCAGGAAGATAGAATTTCTTATCGAACAAGTTCGGGTAAAACTTTCTTTTTGTTCTTTTTTTCGAGTGAGATACATTATTTCCCACCATCATTTTCTTTCCCGTTATCTGGCAAACTCGTGACATTTCTCTATATTTTCTTGGGTTTTTTCAAACAGAACGCAAATTACGACATTTTCTTTCAAATAATCAAACTATTATGCGTTTTTTTTTAATGCTTCTCATCTATGTGATTTGATAACCTAAAATCATCTTCCTCAGCATATTAAGAGCTGTCAGACTGCTTCTTTCGATGTTTCTTTGCCTGTGTTCACCGAATAAAAATCGTCTTGAAACCGTTTTTTCGGTTGATGATACGGCTATCCATACAGTGCCAACGGGTTTTTCATCACTTCCGCCCGATGGGCCTGCTATTCCACTAGTGGCTATACCATGCGTGGTTTTAAATTTTTGTCTTACCCTTTCTGCCATAAGCTCAACAA
This sequence comes from Bacteroidales bacterium, assembly GCA_035638735.1. GTDB lineage: Bacteria > Bacteroidota > Bacteroidia > Bacteroidales > DASQZK01. The sequence goes on along the minus strand of DASQZK010000112.1, from coordinate 664 downwards.
CCTCCTGGCTAACAGCACCATGCTTTTCTAAAAGTTCGGTTTCAATACCCAGTTCCGACGTTTTTATTTCGTTCGCATAAGCAACAACCGACCCTTTGAAATAGTCGGAACTGCCTCCAACAGAGGTTATCATTGAGGCAATGGTTCCACCGGTACAACTTTCTGCGGTTGAGACATTCATCTGCCTTTCTCTTAGAAGTTTGCCTATCACGCTTTGAAGGTTTGTATCTTCTACTGCAAAGATATCTTCTGGTATGATTTTCTGTAATTTATCAATTTCTACCTGAAGTAATTTATTAAGATCCTGCCGGTCTTCACCAATGGCCGTCAACCGCAACCTCACCAATCCGGGATGAGGCAGGTATGCCAATTTGATATTTTTGGGCAATGCCAGTTCCCATTCTGATACGGTATCAGCCAGATGTGATTCAGGAATGCCCTGTGTCATCACCGTGCGGTGAACAATGATATGCCCGTTCATCATTTTGGCCAGGCGCGGAATAAGCTGACGCGATACAATGCTTTTCATTTCAAAAGGAACTCCTGGCATGGAAACAAAGATGCTTCCTCCCTTTTCAAACCACATCCCGGGAGCTGTTCCTTCAGCATTTTCCAGTACCTGGCAGGTGTCGGGAACAACCGCCTGTTTACGGTTAACTTCCGA
>DASQZK010000111.1:0-2575 GCA_035638735.1 Bacteroidales bacterium | reverse complement strand
TTTTGACGATGGTATCGGCATCATTTTCATCTATTTCATTTTCCGTTGCCGAGGGGAAGGCCGCATCACATTTTATTTTCCAGGGACGTTCACCCTCAAAATATTCGACGCCAAAATGTTCGGCGTATTCGTAGATCCTTCCGCGCCTGATGTTCTTAAGTTCCATGATCCACGCCAGTTTTTCAGCATTTATTCCGGCCGGATCGTAGATAAACCCTGATGAATCGGACATGGTAACAACTTTGCCCCCTAGTTCATTGATCTTCTGTACGGTGAACTGGGCCACATTCCCCGAACCGGAAACGACACACGTTTTTCCGGTCAGGTTCTCACCCCTGGTCTTCAGCATCTCCTGGGCAAAATACACCGAGCCGTAACCTGTTGCTTCAGGCCTGATAAGACTCCCTCCCCATTCAATGCCCTTTCCGGTAAGAACACCTGTAAACTCATTCCTGAGTCGCTTATATTGTCCAAACAGATACCCGATTTCGCGTCCGCCCACACCGATATCGCCGGCAGGCACATCCGTATTTGGCCCGATGTGACGGAACAATTCGCTCATGAAGCTCTGACAAAACCGCATGACTTCATTATCAGACTTACCTTTCGGATCGAAATCGGAACCACCTTTTCCTCCACCCATGGGCAGTGTTGTCAGGCTGTTTTTGAAAACCTGCTCAAAAGCAAGGAACTTGAGAATCCCCAGATTTACCGTGGGGTGAAACCTCAGTCCTCCTTTGTACGGACCAATAGCGCTGTTCATTTCAATCCTGAACCCCCTGTTTATCTCCACTTCACCTTTGTCATTCATCCAGGGTACCCTGAACATCAAAACGCGTTCGGGTTCCGCTATCCGGTCAAGGATCTTTGCATAACGGTACCTTGGGTGTTCTTCTATAAAGGGAATCAGTGATTCTGAAACTTCCTGAACGGCCTGGTGAAATTCAGGCTCTGCAGGATTTTTGGCCTTGATCCTGGCCATGAATTGTTCAACTCTGGGATCCATAATAACAAGTTTTTAAGTTATTGAAAAGAAAGCACTAACAAACTTATCACTATTTCAAATCAGATAGCTTATCATTTTTTATACTCTTCAATACATTTTCGCCCGGTAATTGACGAATTCCAGTCGTGACGAAGGATTCAGCAGCTTACAATCTGTAATGTTTTACAACAGATCATCCTGAAAACCATGGTGAACGGCTTATTTATTCAGTTTATAAAAATTTCCCGGCAGGGGTGTGATCAGGCCTTCAAATTCGAGATTAAGCAGCAACGGCGAAAGTTTTCTCACAGGCCAGCCGAGGCGGATTCCCAGGTCATCAATATTGAGTTTATCCGACTTTTTCAGCTCGCCAACCACCAGTTCTTCTTCCTCCGACAATTCCGCAAAAAGCAAGCCCTGCCGTGGTCTTGAGGCATTACCTGCGCTATCCCAACCCAAAAAATACTCAACATCGCGGCAGGCTTCAATAAGTGCAGCCTTGTTCATTTTGATCATCTGGTTGCATCCGGCCGACAATTCGTCGCCGGCTCTGCCGGGGTAGGCAAACACATCGCGATTATACGAGGCGGCAATATCAGCGGTAATGAGGGCCCCGCCCTTCATGGCCGATTCCACAACGATGGTCGCATCGGCGAGTCCGGCAATGATTCGGTTTCGCTTGATGAAATTATTTGGCTCGGGTTGCATCCCGGAGGTAAAATCACTGACCAGGCACCCCTGCTCTTCTATTATCTTAAATGCCAGATTCTTATGCTCATAGGGGTAGACAGTATGAAGGCCATGTCCCATCACGGCAGCTGTCTTCAGCCCATATTTTAATGCCGCTGTATGCGCCTGGTAATCGATACCATAGGCCAGTCCGCTAACGATAACCATCCCGGGATGGCGTTCAGAAAGCTCACGGATGAGTTTTTGACATTGTGATGTCCCGTATTCGGTAGCCCGGCGCGTTCCGACAATACTAATAACCTTTGTGGCATTCAGAATATTGAATCCCCTGTAGAACAGAACAAGGGGGGCGTCGGGACACTGTTTCACCCGGGCAGGAAAGTCTTCGTCATAAAAAGCAGAAATGGAGATGGAATGACGGTGGCAAAACTCAATTTCCCGGTCTGCCTTTTCAAGAAGTCCGGGAGTTCCTGTGCGCGTTGAAAGAATATCGCCAATTCCGGGGATTCGCTTGAGTTTTTCCCGGCTCAGTTTGAAGACATCCCGGGCCGAACCCGAATAGGAAATGAGCTTGCGGGCAGTGATCGCCCCTACCGAAGGCACCATCGAAAGTGCAATGAGATAACGAAGTTGTTCATCCATAAAGCAATGGTCCTTTATGGATATATCGCTTGAAGGGCAAAAAATCAGCGTTATAAAAGCACTTTTTTACGATTTATTTTTAACATATTGATTAAGTGCCCGTTTCAGCTTCTCCCGGTCTGCTTTATTGACAATGGAAAGGCTCACGCCGGGATAGCGTGCCACTCCTTTGCGCATACGTTGAAACAGGAAAATTTTTTCAATGCCGGGGAAAAACCGTTTTACCTCATATTTTACAAACTGGTCCCGTGGTATCTC
>DASQZK010000110.1:0-9059 GCA_035638735.1 Bacteroidales bacterium | reverse complement strand
GTCGGCTGTCGGCTGTCGGCTGTCGGCTATCGGCTGTCAGTTATCAGCCCTCAGCTATCACCTCATAACTCATAACCTCATAACTCTTCAACCTTTCGCCTTGACCAGGCTGTCGGCTATCAGCTCTCGGCTCTCCTCCCTTCATAATTCGACATTCAACTGTTCATCTGTTCATTATTCCTCTTCCATGGACAAAACCCCAGTTGCGATAAGGTATGGCCCCTTTTACGGCTGTCGGCTGTCGGCTATCAGCTGTCGGCTGTCAGTTATCAGCCCTCAGCTATCACCTCGTAACCTCATAACTCATAACCTTTCGCCTTGACCAGGCTATCGGCTGTCGGCTGTCGGCTATCCTCCCTTCATAATTCGACATTCAACTGTTCATCTGTTCATTATTCCTCTTCCACAAACAAAACCCCATTTACGATAAGGAACGGACCCTCCGCTCTCCGCCCTCTTCATACATTCATGCAAATTGACTACATTTAAAATCTAAGATTTAAATCAAACAGCAAACAAACATGGTTAACCGGAGAAGTTTTATCAAAAATACAGGCCTGGGCATGGCCGGGCTTGGCCTGATGCCGTTAATGAAAAGGGATGATTTGAAGAATTTGGCTCAGGGCCCGTTTGTATTGCCGCGAAGTATGCCCGAGCAACAGGGAATTTCTTCCACCGTCATCCAACGATTTCTGGATGCGGTGGCCGATAGCGGACAGGAATTTCACAGCCTTATGATTCTGCGGCACGGGAACGTTGTGGCCGAATGCTGGTGGTATCCTTATTCCGCGGAGCACCGGCAGCAATTATATTCGGCCAGCAAAAGTTTTACCAGCACCGCCATCGGTTTCGCTGTTTCGGAAGGCTATCTAACGGTAGACGATCCTGTTATTAAGTTTTTCCCCGAAATGGTGCCGGACGATGTCAGTGATAACCTGGCTAACCTCAGGGTTAAACACCTGCTGACCATGTCTGTGGGGCATGCGCAAGATTCGATAATGACCCTGGAAGCCTCTCCGGAGGGCGTTCCGTGGGAGAAGACATTTTTAAGCATTCCTGTGGAATTCGAGCCGGGCTCGGGGTTTTTATATAATTCGGGGGCGAGCTTCATGCTGAGTGCCATCGTTAAGCGCGTCACCGGGTATTCGGCCCATGAATACCTGCACCCACGCTTGTACGAACCACTTGACATTGCCGATGCCACATGGACAGAAAATTTTGAGGGTGTTAATATGGGGGCTTCGCATCTGCGAATGAAAACCGAAAACCTGGCAAAATTCGGCCAGTTGTTTTTACAGAAAGGTACATGGAACGGAAAACAGGTGATCAGTGAAGAATGGGTTTCCAGTGCTTCTTCAAAACAAATAGAAAACGGCCATAACGATAGTAGTTGGGGATTTGGTTATGGATACCAGTTCTGGATGAATCCTCCCGGTGGATTTCGTGCCGATGGTGCTTTCGGACAGTTCAGCATGGTTTTCCCCGAGCAGGATGCCGTGGTTGCGATTACCAGTGAAAGCATCGATACGGCGAAAACCATGCAAATGGTCTGGGACATCCTGGTCCCGGGCATGAAAAATGATCCGCTGGCCCCGGCAGTACCTGCGCTGAAACAACTTCAACAGCATATAGGGGGATTAAAATACAATCCGCCACAAATGAATACGTCTTCCCCGGTTATGTCAAAAATTTCGGGTAAGGAATTTATTCTTGAGAACAATCCATATAATGCCCAATCGGTATCTTTCGTGTTTGATGGGGATAATACCTGTATGTTTACGTTAAAAGAAGAAGGCAAACCTGATATTACTATTCAACACGGAATAAATTCCTGGATCAGAAAGGGAAATTACAAACCCAGGCCACATTCGCTGTTTTCGCTTCGCCGCATCGATTTTGACTCGATAGTTGCCGCAAGCGCCACCTGGAAGGATGAGAAAACCCTGGTGCTCACCTGGCGTTTCATTGAAACGGTTCACGGGGACACGCTTACCTGCATTTTTGATGACGACAATGTGATCATCAGTTTTTTATTTAGTATAGCCCGGTTGCGCATCGGAAAAGACGACAGGAAACCTGTTAGAGGTTTAGTATCTGCAGGATAGAAAAACTTCGGTGCCGGACGGGTCCCCTGACATTTTGGAGGGATACGCAAATGGTTCAAATCACTGGCGTTCCTGTAATTTTTGCCAGACATGCATCTTCAGGAAACTGTCTTGCACACCGGCTTCCATTTCCCGGAACATGTTGTATGGAACGGTGAATGTCAAAGTCTCCCTGTCGACAATTGACCGCTTGGATATATCAAAAAAGCCGATGACACTCGCGGGATTTTCCTTCTTTGCTTCTGAAAAACCAAAGAGTATTGATTGACAGGCCGCCCCGAAAGGTGCTGTAACACTCATATTGGTCCCCCGGTTAAAATCCGACATCACTACCAGGGCCGATAACTGGTCGGCATTGACAAAAAAGACAATTAATTCGGCTTCGTCCTGTTCGGTGAGCTGTTCCCAGGGTTTAAAGACGACATACTTTGTGGGAACGTCTGTCAGTGGAAGGGAATCAACCCATTTTCCGGCCTTTTCACGATCTTTGTAAAACCGTTCCCCCTCCAGCATGAAGGATGATCCACTGTTTCCCATTTGGTCGGCAACTTCCTTATTTCCAGTGGAAAGCAGGCTGTCGATGGGAAATTCCCCATAGCAGTCGCCAAATCCCAGTCCGGTTCCCCCGCCGGGACAACCGAAGGATTTACGGTCGAAGTAAGCCTGACGGCCTTTACGGCTTGCTGCCACTAATAATGAAGCTACACACCCACGCCTGCTTCCTTCTTTAAAATGCAGTCCGTCCTCTGGTTTATCGTCAGTCAGTATTATCGCCACCGGCTGCATCTTGAGTTTCAAAGCTTCGACTAGTTGACTGTTCATAAGTACCTTGTTTTTTTTGAAGCTGTTCAGGAACGTGTTTGTGTTAGGGAAGTGTCACCTGGCATGTTCATATAATAAGCACGTTCCTGAACAGCTTCAGTTTACATGTAATTCACTAAAATATTTTGGGTTAAAGATATAAACAATATTCCTGGATCATCATCCTGTATAATAGGGATTCTCCTGGTCAACCCGGCGAAACAATCCAATTCGGCCAGATAACCAAAGGTATGGACGAAGTAATGAAGGGAAAGTACACCGAGGAAGAACAAGCTAAAAAGGCTTAGTGAACATGAAAAAAATAAGTACTTTTAACGGAAATTCTGAAGATGCAGGGTTCGAAAAAAATTCAAACTTGCATCCTTTTCACCGGCAATGAATTCCGGTAAGCAATAACTAATTAACTGACAACTAAAAATAATTAAACATGAGAAACCACATCAAACTATTGCTGGGAATCCCTTTGATATCTGCAATTACCGGATGCGGGCAGGTCGGGAAGAAAACGGAAAAGCCGAATATTGTTTTCATTTTCGCCGACGACATGACCTTCCGGGGAGTTCATGCCCTGGGAAACGATGAAGTACAGACCCCGAATCTTGACCGGCTTATCAATAACGGTACTGTCTTTACCCATGCCTATAACATGGGGGGATGGAACGGTGCGGTTTGTGTTGCTTCGAGGACGCAGCTCATCACCGGTTCTTATTTATGGCGGGCTATGGTACAGGACAGCCTGATGAGAAAGCCCGGCTATGACCGTCCGTCATGGGGAAACCTGATGAAAGAAGCAGGGTATGAAACTTATTTTACCGGCAAATGGCATGTAAAGCGGGATGTTGAGGAAGTATTCGATCATGTGGTTCATGAACGGCCCGGGATGCCCAAACAAACGGACATCGGGTATAACCGGCCCCTCAGTCCCACCGATACGATTTGGCAACCCTGGGACAAGTCGAACGGCGGATACTGGAAAGGCGGTAAGCACTGGAGTGAGGTGTTAGGTGATGATGCCCTGGCGTACCTTGATTCCGCTTCCCAAAAAAACAAACCATTTTTCATGTACCTGGCTTTTAATGCCCCGCATGATCCGCGTCAGTCGCCCCGTTCCTTTGTGGAAAAATATTCCCTTGATGATATCTCGGTACCCCCGAACTTTCAGCCGCTTTATCCGGACAAAGAGTTGATCGGGTGTGGAGAAGATCTGAGGGATGAAAAACTGGCTCCTTTTCCAAGAACAGAATATGCTGTCAAAGTCCACCGGAGGGAATATTATGCACTCATCACCCACCTGGATCAGCAGATCGGTCGTATTCTCGATGCGATCAAAGCATCCGGGAAAGCAGATAATACCTATATATTCTTTACCGCCGATCAGGGAATTGCCATTGGTGAAAAAGGTCTGATGGGTAAACAAAACATGTACGACTGCAGCATGCGGGTTCCTTTTGTGGTTGTGGGCCCTGGAATACCCAAAGACAAAAAAGTGGATGCAGATATTTACCTCCAGGATGTAGTGCCTTCTACCCTCAGCTTGGCCGGAGCTGAAAAGCCTGATTACATCGATTTCCATAGTATGTTGAAACTGGCTGAAGGAGAAGAGACGCAGTCCCATTATCCGGCCATTTACGGAGGATATATCGATTATCAGCGCATGATACGTAAGGATGGTTATAAACTGATCGTTTATCCCAAGGCAAAAAAGATGCTGTTATATGATGAAGAGAATGATCCCTGGGAAATCAACGATCTGGCAGAAAAGTCTGAATTTCAGGATAAGAGAATGGAACTGTTTGATGATCTGGTCGCACTTCAAAAGAAGATGGATGACCGGTTGGATCTGACGAAGTATTTTCAGGAATCGAACTAGAAAACTCAAAGCCGAAGGATCATCTTTGAGCTGAAGACTGCGAGCTTCCTTTTAACCAATTTCAGATTTTTTAATCGTCTTTAATGTACACGAAAAAGGAAGAAGAAAATCAGACTGCTTTTTTATCTGTTGGTTCTACCATCTCCATTATATTGTCAATTCATAATTTGTACTACGTCCTCCTGATTCTTCTTGTTTTAGGATTCCTTTTTCTATCAAGACTTTTATATCTCGCAATGCTGTATCTGCTGAGCATTTTGTAATCATCATTACCAAACACAGTGTTATCTTGATGCTGTCGTAAGGATGGGCGGACGTAAAATCTTCCCTTTTCAGGAAAAAAAAGATGTACATTCTTATTTGCTGAAAATCGTACATCGGTATTTGCTGAAAACTATACATTCCTAATTGCCGAAAAATGGTCATTGTTATTTTCCGGTTACAGTTGTATAAAGGTGAGTGAGATTAATTCGTTGGAGCATCTTTCTTCTCGTTGTCAATCTCGTTGTTAATTGATCCAAGAAAGTTGGCGAAAGCTAATTGCCGTTCGTTACTATCAGCCTCAGGCCATGTGCTGTTGACTGCAATTACCAGTCGCCTTGAAGGGTCGACATGGATTCTCTGTCCATAGATCCCCAAGGCATCAAAACTTCTGCCATTTAAAATCCACCATCCGTATCCATAGCCTCCACCGGGCCATAGCGGCACTTGTATTTGAGTTGCTGTCTTGAACCAATTACCGGGAACAATGGATTCTCCATTGATGCGGCCACCTTCCAGAACGAATTGTCCGAACCTCGCGAAATCACGAAGTGTCATTTGCAGGCAACATCCCGCCAGTTCCTGGCCTGTTCTATCCAGAGTCCAGGTTGCATTCTGCTCCATACCGTAAGGTTTCCAGATCTTCGAGGAAAGATAGTGGGACAAGTTTTGATGGGTTGCTGCGCTTATAAGGACACCCAGCAAGTGAGTTTCACCTGTACTATATAAGAATTTTTTACCTGGTTCTGCTTCGGCTGGCAAACGTCTCATGTAACTAACTGTTGCATTCATGCCTGGCTCAATCGAATCGGTAGAAAATCTGGCAATATCTCCATTCGGATCTGTATAGCTTTCGTTCCATCGAATACCTGTGGTCATGGTAAGGAGATGGCGGATCTTCACACTATCGTAGGCGCTCCCTTTCAACCCGGGGATATAATCCGTAACGTAGTCGTCAACACTTTTAATGTAACCATCCTTGATGGCAGCACCCACAAGCGTGCTTGTAACAGACTTTGCTACAGACAGTGAGGACCATCGGTTGGATTGGCTGTGTCCAGGGGCATAGTATTCCAAACGGATCTTTCCATCCTGTAAAATCAGGAGGCCGGCGACTTTTTGTTCAGTAATAAAATCGTCCAGTTCTTTTTCTTTATCTCCGCCTGTGCTAAATGCTGCAATGGGCAATCCCTGTGAAAGCTCGTGTACTTTGTCCCCATTTGGTACTTCACGTTCTTCCCGGTCCCATTTTGATACGTTTTTTGAAAGAGAATCAGGGTTAGTGATGTGCTGTGCAAGAGAGGATGAAGGCGAAATAACTAGTGCAAAAAGGAGACCGATGGTGATTAGGAATGAGAAAATAACTGATTTGCGCATAACTTTTGAGTTGTTAAATATTGTTTTTAACAACAGGAATCAGTAATAGTTTAAACGAAACTTACAACTGGTATAGAAACCAAAACGATGGCTGTTTTTTGCAATAGCCGCCAGTCGGCTCACCCAGGGAGTTTCACGCATATATGGTTATGTTAGTGGTTCGTTGTTTTCTATTTGTTCCATTTCGGCAATTTCCCGGTTTGGGCAACAAAGTCTTTTAGCATTTCAACATGTTCTTTCTTTTGATCGTCTTTACCTTTCGTTACATACCAATACACGTCAAGTCCATCTGCTTTATCTTTTAATAGTTGGTAAGTCCAGCCTATTTTTCTTGTGTTTTTATCAAAGTGAAGTCCGTTTATAATTTCGTTATATAATCCACCTGTGTTTGAGTAACCGATATAAACCAAGTTAATTTTCCCATTACGTAATTCTAATACTTTAAAAACACCGTCTTTGTCTTTTGGTGCATTGCAGACCTTTTCTAAGTCATTGTCTGATTTGAAAAAGAAATGGTCTTTGTCTGTATAATTTTTTGGCTCCTGAAACATTGTTATTTGTTATTTCGATGTTATTACTTTTTCATTTGATTCAATATCTTTTAGTGTCTTTCCTTCCTTCGTTTTCCATTCTGTCAGACCGTTTGCGTTTCTTCCCATTACCATGACGGCTGCGGCAGATGGGCTGCTAAATATATAGTCTTCGGAAAATTCGCAATAGTCACCTTTGTTAACAAGCACTCCTTCATCAATTAGTTTTTGTCTATATGTGATAAAGTTTGATGTCATTGAATTTACAATCGTATATGCGGCTTTCGAATTTTTAAAAACGACAAAACCTTCAGATGTATGTTCGCCTTGTCCGTCATCACCATGAGCCGCCTTGATAAAAAATATTTCTTGTTTTTGTTTTGGTCTAAATTCTCTTTTTTCATCAAATACTTTATGCCCCAAAGTATTCACAAGCATTTTGATATACTCAATAAATTCTTCCATTCCTGATCTGTCATACTCGGAAATTGATGATTGAGTCGGAATAATAGAATTGTCGACTTTGTAGCGCCTGGCAGATTGTGCAATCTCATGTAGTCCATTTTCTAAATATTTGATGTGAGCTTTGTTCAGGTTTTCGTCCTTACTTATGAATATAATCGCTTCGTTCCAAAAATCTTTTGAAGTCAACTGTTGATTTGGCCTCTTTAGAATTGACTCTGCCTCTCCAATATAAACTTGATCTTTTCCATCTTCATCTTTCCCAAAGAGAAAGTAAACACCTGTACTAATTAAATCTTTACGGTCGATGCAGTTTTTGATTTTAATTCCCGGAATTTTATATGCTTTACCAGACCAGTTAGACAATTCACAACTCATCCTTCCATTTGGGTCTCCATCAATTAGAAATATTTTTATTGTCTTACCGAACTTCATTTACTTTCGTTTTTCTTTTTTATAACGACCTATAATGCAGAAAGTTTATCACATTAAGCACAACGTTCCGTGTATCTGATTAGGCGCGGATGATTGTGCTAAGGGAACTGTCAAGGATCAGGATGCCGGACGTTTTAACTGCTTCTGGATTTTTAATGTCAACTTTTTAACTTCGGGCTACCATGCATTAACCTGGTCGGGAGAAGGATGTCCATCACAGAGCAATAACCGCTAAAATCCCGATATAATCTTCTATTTTAAATAGTAATTGGGCAGAAAAAACTCCAAAACGTCAAGGAACCTTCAATCTGCCCGATTCCCAAAAACAACAAAAAACGTCATTAAGTGCGTAGCTTGCCTGCTGATTGCCCGGCGGGTGTAGTTCAACATAGCCTGTCCCGTTTTACGGGAGACTCATCGCTGGGTTCCCGTAAGATCGGGACAGGCTTTGCAAACCGCTCAGAGTCCTGTTTATTGTAGCTCGTACTTTATTATCCAAAGAATCTAATTATCAAATATATTATCAATCCAATCGCTGCAACTACAGCATATCCAATCAACATGTTTTGTTTGTCTTCCTTATTTGGAACAATCTCTCTAACTTTTTTATCATACTCCTCTTTAGTCATGCTTCCAGAGTCATATGCAATCTTGTATTTCATTAATGATTCAGAGTGCTTTTCTGAGATTAAAACAACTATTAATCCAATCAAAGGACTTAAAAGTATACAAATCTAAAATGCTCTACCAAATCCAATTTTTCTGTTTCGTCCTAGTGAAGCAAAAAGGATTGATAAAAGTATCCAAAATATTACTATTCCTGTCATATTTATTCGTTTAAGTATTATTTAATATTTGTTTGTTTTATAGTTTAATTCAAATTCATCATGTAAAAATCAAACGAACTCACTCTATTCTCAAATCCTTTTTACCTCTCAATCTATCATTGTTTTATATCAGATCAGCCAATTAATCTTAGTACAGTTTCTATTTGCTATTTTGTCAATACTTTTAACACCAGCACAGCCCTTATTACCGACAACTCGGTCGAAGGCGGCATACATATTTTCTTTATTTACTATTCTTTCTAACATTTACATCGTTTATTGCTGCTTTTCATCAAAAGAATGCCACAAAATATTCGGATACTACCTTCAACACATCTTGCGAATTCAATATAAATCCAAGCGTTTAACG
>DASQZK010000109.1:0-3186 GCA_035638735.1 Bacteroidales bacterium | reverse complement strand
CATGACCCCTGACAAAATTCATGGCTTCGGAGGTCAACTGATCGGTGAGATATTGACCATCATGACTACGCTCGCTGAATTCCGTAAAAGGCGTGGTATCGTTTTGGGGATGCTTCAGATAAGGGGCGTAGTAGGAAGGTGGCATCCCGCGTTTATCACCGGCAATGTCCACATCAAATCCCTGGTCGGTAGGATAATAACCTTTGCCACCAAGATGCCATTTCCCTGCGAAACCGGCGGAGTAGCCGGCTTTCTTCACCAGCTCGGCAAGACTTGTTTCACTTAGAGCAAGGTGGTGCGAAAATTCAGGTACCTTCAGCTTTTTATCCGCTTCCAGTCCTTTGTTGAACTGGCGTCCGGGGATCCAGTCGGTCACATCTACCCTCACGGGGTATTTGCCAGTCATCAGGCTTGCCCGCGAAGGTGAGCATACAGGGCATGATGCATACGCATCGGTGTATCGGATACCGTTGTCGGCAAGTTTATCAATATTCGGGGTTTCATTAAAGTGATTACCATAACACCCCAGGTCGGTGATGCCCATATCGTCGACAAGGAAGATCACGATATTAGGTGATTCCGGCTTCTTTTCGGTACAACCTGTTAGTAAAGGTAGAACACCTATTGACAGGGCACCTGCTAGTAAAACGTTGTTCATGGAAGGAGGATTAACTAAAATTTCAGGTTCCTAACCTGCCAAGGTAATATTTCCGGCATTTAGATCAAATTTAATTTGATGAACCAAAGACATACCGTGTTTTTGAACGCGGTCGTCAAGGGGTTTGTTGCAGAGGAGCAACCGGATAAATACCGTCAATCATAAGGTTGGCAAAAACCGGCCCGCCGATTGTCATGGTGACCCACATCACATGATCGAATTCTCCTTCAGGAAGACCTCTCAGCCGGCTGAATCCGCCTGTAGTAGACATTGTTATGTAGGTTCCGTTATTCCGTTGTAACATGTTGTAGTGATGTTCATGACCAGCGAAAACAGTATGACCGCGTTCAGCAAGCAAATGCTCCAGCTGTGGCCAGTAACCCGTACTATCCTGCGTCCATAACGGCTGATGCATTATAACGAAGGTCCATCCTGCCTTTGGGTTCTCAGCCAGGGCATGCCGTGCATATTCATACTGGGCTTTGCTAATGGCCCCTTTTCCCGCTCCACCCAATAATTCTTCAGTGTTCAGGAACAGGAAAAGGACATTTTTATACAGGAAGTGTGAATAGGACACGCCAAACCGGGCTTTCCATACCTTCGCCTGTATCGCGTTACTGTAATCATGATTCCCGGGCACGAAAAAGAAGGGCATATCCAGACTCATGGTTGTGGCGGCAAACGACGTCCACTGACTGGCTACAACAGCAGGGTCGTCGGAGTAGCCTTCTATCAGGTCGCCAACGGCAACAACGAATGAGGGGCGCAAAAGATCCACCTTCCGGATTGCTTTGCTGAATATACTGTCGCGGTGTCCCCCTGTACGATCGGCCATAACGACGAAGTGGAAACCTGATGAATCACTTTTACGGGCCGGCGGGAACGTTGAAAACTGATTCAACCTGCCGGAAGCTTGTTGCGAAAAAACGCAGGTAACCAGGAACAATAAACTTAGTAACAGTACAATTTTTTTCATGTCGAGATAATTTCTGAACTGAAGTGGTCAGCATTTCACATGCAAGATAGCCAATGAGACGGGTATCCGGTACTATTTTTCGCTATTTCAGACTGCAAATTTCAATCATGGCGGGAGCGGTAGAAATAAATCATTTTAAGCTTTACCTGCATGAAAGTTTTTCGTATATTGTAGTGCTTTCATCTATCATTAGGTTAATTTAGGGTTAGCCTGTAAAATTAAGGTGCTCGTGGGTTACGGGCACCTTTTTTATGATGGTTTTTGGCGGCGTTGTTAAAAAGACCAACGACCGGGAATTATCACTGTGATGTATTATTTTTTAACTGCATTACGTTACATAATTAGAATTGTCTTGTAAACCGGGTGAAGAAACTAATTCCCGGCAGAAATTTTACAATTGGGCCATTGGTAATTTGACTTTTACACAGCCGATCTAAAGGCCGGAGCCGTTCAATAACTGAATTATTCATGAAAAAAGTACTTCTTTTTCCTGTCCTGTTACTTCTCACGCTTCCTGTTTTGCCACAAAAAGCTGATTCGCTCATTCGAAAGGCCATGCTTTTTTACCAAAACGAGGAGTTTGACATGGCCATCCCGGTGTTTCAGGAAATAATAAAAAAACAGCCTGTCAACTACCGGGCATATAAAGATCTGGGGGAATGTTATGTAAAGACCCGTCAAATTGAGAAAGCTGTCAGCAGTTACAAGGAAGCTCTCACCATCAAACCCGATTATGATCAGGCTGTTTACGGACTTGGCAATGCCTACGATATATCAGACAGGACGGACAGTGCCCTTTACTGGTTCAGGATTTACACCGGCATGAAGCCCGACGATCCGTCTGGTTATATAAGAATGTCGGTCATTTACATGGACCTTCCCGGTACGGTTGATTCCTCGGTTCATTATGCACAGAAGGCCTTAAACCTGGAGCCTTCAAATCAGAGTGCCTATTACACGCTGGCCATGGCCTATATGCAGGCCGAAAAATACAACCAGTCGGTCGATGCCGCTGTTAAAGGACTCAGTTACGATTCAACAAACTACCTGCTGTATTATCCCTGGGGGCTGAGTCTATTCTTTCAGCACAACTACGGACTGGCCTACCAGGTTTTCTCCAAAGGCGTTAAATATGAAACTCAGGGTACCGACCTTGTCAGATACCGCGCTATATCGCTGATCATGAAAAACACCCCGGTTGAAACGTATCGTTTCAATCATGAGGGACAACCCAGGTTTCAAACCTTCACGGTCCACAACATGGATAAACTCGACCAAAGGATCCGTGATCCTCTTGACCGTTACTACTATCCCACCCTTCGTGAAAAATTCAGGGACGCACCCTTGTCGATGGGGCTTGATGACTTCTTTATGTATTATTACGGCTTCGCCTCGAGTGATCACTATTCACCCTACAGTATGTCATCCGATTCGCTCGATCATTACCTTGGCGCTGGTCGCTACAAACAATATATTAACCGGGCCGAAATATTCCTGTCTGCCGATCCAACTCAATTCCCCGTTTACAATACGCTCTCCATGGTTTACAAAC
>DASQZK010000108.1:0-5271 GCA_035638735.1 Bacteroidales bacterium | reverse complement strand
ATGGTCCAACCGAATGTGAGGGGTTTTTTCGCCTCTTTGGTCAGCTCATACCTGTTTTGCCAGGCCAGCTCTACCGGCGAGCCTTCACCAGCCAGGTCAGGCATGGGAAGATAAGCTACGGGATTAAGCTGTACCGGATGCTTCTGACTGTTTAACGGTCTGTCGTCACCTTCATACGTTGCATACCAACCCTCGGGCCTGAGCAGTGTCTGGCGTGTGTACCCGGCCTTCTGAATGCGGCTTGCCCGTTCATGTAATGATGGATCGTACCCGTTAACCAGGTCACAAGCCAAGAGGTAGTTCCTGAGTGTATATTGCGCACTGTAAGAAGCTCCCAGCAGATTCTTCAGGTTTCCGGCCATGGACGACGCTTCATCCTGACCACGTGCGTTTTTGTGAAATATGTCGTAGGTTCCCTGGTCGTTCAGACTGGAAATATTGGTGTAGAACCTGCACACACCTTCCAGGATGGGAAAATACTTCCTGAGGAAATCACGGTCGCGCGTGACCAGGTAATACTGCCATACCATGGCCGCTACGTAACCAGGATTATGCAGTTCGTAAGAATCGGCCGCCACAACCCCGCTCTTCTCATAACTGTCCCAGTCGGTAAACGGCGGTGTCCACGGGTAGTAGGCACCCTCAACACCCATGATTCGTTTCGAATAGGCCTGAACGTCAGGCAGAACTTTCAGCCAGTATTGAAACGCTTTCTCAAACCGGTCGAACTGCCCAAGACGCGGCAATGTGCGGGCCACGTAATAGACATCCTGTGGAAAGGTAAAGCCCCAGATATTCGAGTTCAATCCGGTTGGTATCATCGGTTTTTCGGGTATGGAAGGAAAATTCGAGAGCGCATAATACTTCATCCGCGTCCAGATTTCCTGCGAACGGGCATCGGGGAAGTCAATCCACGATTTTTGCCACAAGTCATGCCATATATCTGTATGACCGGCAAGAAGTTTTTCGAATGGCTGTTCAAGTATTTCTTCACCCGGGCAATCGTCCCGACGGATAAAAAATTCAACGATATTTTCTTCATTATTGAGCGGGATAATGACCTGGCTGCCCGAGGTGGAAATATCATTATTTGTTTTAATGATCCAGTTGGTCACTGAAAGGTCTGTTGCCGACCGGATATTAACCCGGTTACCCTCAACAACAAAATTTAGTTTGACCGGGTCTACAGGCCATGGAAAATCATTGTTCTGGTATTTTGATGTTTCACAGTTGATCTTAAGTACGATCTTTTTCCCCGGATCGTCGGTATTCCTGTCTATTTTCATCACAAACAGGTTTGGGTCGGACTGGCTGGCGAAAGCCTGGATACTGACAGGTCCGTAGAGATCATATTTAGTGGTAAGGACGCCGTCGTAAATATCGAGTTCCTGTGAGTAGGATTTACAATCCATCAGATTGAGAATACTGTTCCCGTCGGCAAAGGCAGCCTGGATAACAGCCAGGGGAAACTGTATCTGCCGGGACGATTCATTCCGGTCGTAATTTCGTATATAACCGAATACAGTCCGACCCTGCGGATAACCATAATTGGGCGTACTTTGAAAGCCCATTTGGTCGAAGCATCCACCCACGATGCCATTCGACACCATCAGCGGCACATAAGGATAGCCGGTTTGAAAGGCGGAGAGGTCGTAGCGAATATTGCCTCTTCGTGCAACTGCAGCTGCATCGGGTTCTGAGACTTCGGAATGGTGGTTGGTTTGATTTTCACATGATGAAAAAATAAGCAAAAGCGTTACCAGGGCAGAGAATAATTGTTGTTTCATAGGTAGAAGAGGTTGTATTTTTCCAGGCAAGTTTTGATCAGCCTGTTTTCGTCAGTTAGCTAAAATATAATTTAATAACCTGAATATGGTCAATGCGTTGGCAGGAAAAACGGCCTCCCGGTTAGTCTGCAAACACGTACCGGGAAGAGAACAAAACAGGGAGAACACCTACTAAGTTTGTCCATAATAGGCATCCTTACCATGTTTTCGTTCAAAATGCTTGTCGAGAAGAAATTTTTCCAGCGACCGGTTGTTCCCCAACGCAATGGTACGGTAGGCCATCCTGGCCACCTGTTCCATCACCACAGCATTATGTACGGCATTCTGCGGACTGTCGCCCCATGCGAACGGGCCATGTCCGGCAACCAGGACAGCCGGCATTTCCAGGGGATCGATATCTTTGAAGGTCTCAACGATAACCTTCCCGGTGTTAAGCTCATAATCCCCGGTCACCTCTTCCTTCCTCAGGTAACGGGTGCAGGGAATATCTCCATGAAAATAATCGGCATGAGTGGTTCCAAATGCCGGTATGAATCTTCCGGCCTGGGCCCAGCTGGTAGCCCATTCTGAGTGGGTGTGTACGATTCCCCTGACATCTTTGAAATTCCGGTATAACTCGAGGTGCGAAGGTGTATCGCTGGAAGGCTTCAGGCGGCCTTCAACAACATTCCCCTCCAGGTCAACAACCACCATCTGTTCGGGAGTCATCTCATCGTAGTTAACACCCGATGGTTTGATCACCATTAACTTTTCGGCCGGGTCATAACCACTAACATTTCCCCAGGTAAAAATCACCAGGTTAAAATTCACCAGTTCTTTATTAGCAAGATAAACGGTATGTTTCAGGTCGCTAAGCATAGTCTTCGGAATTAAGATTATATACTGTAAATATGGACAAATTTACAAGATGGTTAGCACATTTCACAGCATAATATGAAATTTGGTTCCGAACGGAGTCGAAGGGTGATCACTGATCCCGACAAGACAGCGAAACCAGCCCCCAGGATTAGCCTAAGGGCGTGTTTACCAGAAATAAGTATAAAAGGCCACAATAATGGCAATAATCACAATCGAGTTTATAACATCCCACCGGTTCCAACTGGCCCTTGTAATGGCTTTTTGTTCGGGAGTAGCCGACCCAAGGTAAAGACCTTCGATCTTTGCCGGGTCCATTTTCTCGGTAAAGAAGCTAACCACAATCATCAGTAAAATAATCACCACGAACAGGGCGATTTCGTAATGTAACCAGTTGGGTGCAACGATCAGGTCGTAGAAAAATCCGGTGCCTGTGGCATCACCGTAATAAATCTTCATTCCCAGGCGGAGCATTCCAAGTATGAATCCTACTACCAGGCCGGTAAAACCGGCTTTGGGCGTAGTGCGCCTGGAGATCACTCCCAGGAGAAAAACAGCGGCAATACCGGGTGCAAGAAGTGACTGCACATCCTGCAGATAGGCATACAATACTTTGCCGAGGCCCTTCATAACCGGAATCCACAAGATGCCTAAAATTACAATAACCACCGTTGCAAGGCGACCCACGGTTACATAGTGCCTTTCAGATGCCCCGGGTTTATATTTTTTATAAAAATCAACCGTGAAAAGCATCGCCGACGAATTAAAAAGAGAAGCCAGCGAACTCATCAGGGCTGCGAGGATCCCTCCCACCACGATCCCGGTAAAACCCTTAGGAAGAAGGTCTTTCACCAGTGTGGAGAAAGCGGCATCGTTCGATGCAAGGTCAAGCATGGGTTTATGTGTAAACGGATCGATCTTCTGTGTCATGGCAAAAGCGATCATCCCGGGGATAAGGAAGATAAATACCGGGGTGAGTTTAAGGTAGCCTCCGAAAATAGTACCACGCCGGGCCTGTTTCTGATCACGGCCCGACAGTACACGCTGGACAATAAACTGGTCGGTACACCAGTACCAGAAGCCAATGATGGCAGATCCCAGGATCACCCCGGTCCATGGAAACTCTTTGTCATGGGACGAGCGGATGAGACTGGTCATCGAATCGCCGAAGTCATTCACCGGCGCTGCCCGGCATATTTCCATCATCTCGGTCCATCCGCCAAGCTTTACAAGTCCGAGTATTAATATAGCGATTGAACCGAAAAGTAAAATCGGGGTCTGTAACACCGATGTGTATAACACGGCTTTCATTCCTCCGAAGGTAGTATATAAGCCCGTTATCAATACGAGGCCGACAGCACTGACCCAGAAAAAATCAATTTCCCAGGGGCCAATCCTAATGGCATCAATACCAAAAACATCCTTAAATACAACACCGCCGGCATAAACGGTTACAGCTACCTTGGTAAGAATATAACTCACCAGCGAAATGATGGAAAGGAAAGATCTGGAATGTGAGTTGTAACGGCGTTCGAGAAATTCGGGCATGGTAAACACCCCGCTCCTGGCGTAAAAAGGGACAAAAACCCAGCCGAGCATCAGAATGAGCCAGCCATGCATTTCCCAGTGAGCCATGGCCATCCCGCTGGAGGCGCCGGCACCGGCCAGGCCTACCAGGTGCTCCGAACCAATATTGGATGCAAATATGGAAGCTCCGATAGCGATCCAGGTCGCATCACGCCCGGCCAGAAAATAATCGGACGTATCTTTATCTTCTTTTTTCAGAACCCATACGATAATTCCTACTAGGCCCAGGCAGAACACGCCCAGTACAATCCAGTCGAGAGTTGTCATTCCACGGTAGTTTTAAATTGTTGTAGTCTTGAGAATTGGATAACGTTCAAAATTGCAGGTTTGAAATTAATGGGAAACCAATATAAAACAAACACTCCCGTCAATTTAGAATTATTACAAACAAAATACAACAACACTATAACGCTGTATATGTGCGCTTTACGAAAAACGACGTAACAGGACTTCTTCCCGTGATGGCGAGTATGATTCTTGAAAAAATGGATTTAGTTTATACATTTGGGAGTGATTTTCGAAAAATATCTTACAAAACCCTTAAACGAGCATAGCGCATGAACACATTCAACCTAACCTGGATCGATTATTCGATTATGCTGACATATATTGTTTTCGTGCTTGGCATTGGCTGGGCATTAAAGCGTTATATGAAATCATCAACAGCATTCCTGGAAGCCGGCCGTTCCATACCTCCATGGATTACAGGACTGGCCTTTATATCTGCAAACCTGGGGGCACTTGAGGTCATCGGCATGGCTGCCTCCGCAGCCAAATATGGTATGATGACTGTACATTTTTACTGGATAGGTGCTATTCCCGCCATGGTATTCCTGGGGATATTCATGATGCCTTTCTATTACGGGTCAAAGGCCCGATCGGTACCCGAATACCTAAAACTGCGGTTCGACGAAAAGACAAGGGGGCTGAATGCGTTTTCCTTTGCCATAATGACCATTTTCGCATCAGGTATTTCCATGTATGCCCTGGCAATGCTGATGGAAACATTGCTGGGCTGGGATTTTAGCGTGAGTCTGCTGGT
>DASQZK010000107.1:0-6727 GCA_035638735.1 Bacteroidales bacterium | reverse complement strand
AAACCCGATGACCTCGCCCGGCCAGGTCATATCTTTCCCCTCAAAGCAAAACGTAATGGCGTATTGCGTCGTTCAGGACATACCGAGGCAGCGGTAGACCTGGCCAAGCTGGCCGGCCTCTCACCCGGTGGCGCTCTGGTGGAAATAATGAACGACGACGGTACCATGGCCAGACTGCCCCAGCTGGTAGAAACGGCTAAGAAATTCAACCTCAAGATTATCACTATTAAAGACCTGATTTCCTACCGGCTCAGATCTGAATCTATCATCATCAAAGGTGTGGAGGTTGACCTGCCTACCGAACACGGGCATTTTCACCTTATCCCCTTCATCCAGAAATCGAACGGGATGGAACATGTGGCCCTTATCAAGGGGAAATGGAAAAAGGACGACGCAGTGCTTGTCAGAGTCCACTCCTCATGCGTCACAGGCGACATTTTTCATTCCTATCGCTGCGACTGCGGGACCCAGCTCCATGAAGCCATGGAAATGATCGATAATGAAGGCCAGGGCGTTATCCTGTATATGAACCAGGAAGGCAGAGGTATTGGCCTCTTTAACAAAATCAGGGCCTACAAACTGCAGGAAGAAGGATACGATACCGTGGAAGCAAACCTCAGACTCGGTTTTAACGACGACGAGCGCGACTATGGAGTGGGAGCAAGTATGATGCATGCTCTCGGACTTGGCAAGATCAGACTTATCACCAATAACCCCGTAAAACGTGCCGGACTGGAAGGCTACGGCATCGAAATCGTGGAAAATGTCTCGCTTGTTGTTCAACCCAATAAGTATAACCGCTTCTATATGGAAACGAAGCGCGACAAGATGGGCCATTACCTCAACATTGCCCGTTACAATGGCGGAAATGGTAACGAGGAAGAAGAAGATAAATAAGCCATCCGGGGCTGTAAATCCGCGAGCGTTATGAGAATCATCTACATGGGAACACCCGAATTTGCCGTTGCCCCCCTCGAGGCTCTGCTCAGGGAAGGGTACAACATTGTAGCTGTAATCACCGCACCCGATAAACCGGCAGGACGGGGTAAAAAGCTTCTGTCTTCCCCGGTCAGTATCTTTGCCGAACAACATGGACTAAAAGTTTTACAGCCGCCAAAACTTAAAGATCCAGCCTTTCTTGAACAACTTGCAAAATTAAACGCCGATCTTCAGATCGTGGTGGCCTTTCGTATGCTCCCCGAAGTGGTCTGGAATATGCCGCCTCTCGGCACGTTCAACTTGCATGCCTCCCTCCTCCCTCAATACCGGGGAGCGGCACCAATTAATCATGTTGTTATCAATGGAGAGACTGAAACCGGTCTTACAACCTTCTTTATTGATAAGGAAATAGACACGGGTAAGATCATTTTTCGTGAAAAAATACAAATCGGAGAAGAAGAGACCGCCGGTGAGTTGCACGACCGGATGATGGTGGCAGGCGCTGACCTGGTAGTAAAGACCGTGAAAGCCGTGGAACTGGGAAATGTTCAACCCCTGCCCCAGGACACTCTGTCTGGTGCTAATGACGTCCTGATACCTGCCCCAAAGATTTTCACCGAAGACACTGTCATCGACTGGACCCAACCGGCGGAGACGATATTCAACCTTATCCGGGGTCTCAGCCCTTATCCGGCAGCCCGCACCTACATCAGGAGACCCAACGGTGAACAGGTGCCGGTAAAAATCTATTATGCCCGTTATTCCCATGAGGAAGAACACAACCTCCCCGCCGGCACTGTTAAAACCGATGGTAATTCCTTCCTCAGAGTCGCTTCCGGTATCGGCTTTGTGCAAATACTGGAAGTACAACAATCAGGGAAGAAGAAAATGAATGTCGGTGATTTTATTCGGGGTTTCAACGGCATAGAAAACTGCCGTTTCGTTTAATTATCATCAAATTCAATCCGGATCTTCTTGTTACTACTATCCTGGTTTTCTTCAATCGGAAGCGGGAACAGCTTCCCCTTTACCCTCTTCCTGAGCGAAATCCTGTCGCCCGGTTCGGGTTCCGTGCCCGGTGCCATATTGTTCTTCTGATAGAGTTTTTCAAGCTTTATACCGTATTCCTGCGAAATATCCCACATCGTCTCGCCTTCCTTCACCGTATGATAGTCGTTCCCCCTGGCTGCACGGTTGCGTTTAGGCTGAAGATAAAGCACCTCTCCTTCATGGAGATCATCAGTCGGTGCCAGGTCGTTGTAGCGGTATAGCTCATTACGCATAAGATCCATCTCCTTCCTCAGACTCTGCCAGTTATCGCCCTCATGGACCACAATATAATCAATACGGTTCCTTTCCTTCACGACCCTGCCCGACGCGGATTCTTCCCTGGCCAGGTGCTTTTCTTCCTTCCGCGATTGGTCAGGAACACCTTCTTCAAGAGCAAGAAGATCGTATCGGTGCAGGTCATTTTCCTCGATGATCCGTATCAACATGTCGGCATAAGTCCGGCTGGTAGCATAACCGGCTTTCTTTAGCCCCTTTGCCCAGGAATGGTAATCGTTTATGTTGAGTTTGAAAAGAAAGGCATACCGCGGTGTGTTCTTCAGAAAATCGGAATGATCGACATACGAATCGTAGACTGTCTTGTATTTTCTAAAACATTCATGCCAGCGATCATCGTTATGGTGCACCTTCTTTCCCTGCCAGTCGTTGTGACATTTAATCCCGAAATGGTTATTGGATTTCCTGGCCAGCGAGGAATTTCCATTGTCCGATTCCAGCATGCCCTGAGCCAGAGTGATGCTGGCCGGAACACCCGACCTGAGCATTTCTTTCATAGCCAGGTCGCTGTACAATTCAATATATTCTTCCCGGCTCAACCGAGTACCCGACTGGGCATTGAGCTGTATAAAACAAAAATTCATCAATCCGGCGGCTACAATCAGGTACCATCTCATCTCTGCAGTCTTTTTTTCACATCTAAAATACTATAATGATCCGTTCCTGGTTTGATAATTTATCAACAGTTACAATCATTAACGAGGTTTCCGGGTATTAATTTCACAGCCGGACCAGCGATGTACAGATATATTTTGCAACAAACCATGGCTACCCACCCCAAAAGGAAAATCCTCGTCGTGCAGAACAAACAAGCCACCCTTGTTTGTTATTTTAATCAAATAGTTTGAAAAGTGGTCAGAAGGTAGTTATTTCGTATATTATTTGAATTATGAAGAAAAACAAGATAGAAATCGATTTCTATGAAGCTGCTTCAACGGAGAACATGGAGAGCATCGAAGTCAGGCTTATCAACAAGGCAAAATCTGCAGCCAGGAAAGCCTATGCTCCCTATTCAGGCTTCAGCGTGGGTGCTGCCGTATTGCTCGAGAATGGAGAGATCATCACCGGCAGCAACCAGGAAAACGCAGCTTATCCGTCCGGTGTTTGTGCCGAGAGAACAGCGCTTTACTATGCCGGATCGACATTCCCCGATGTCCCTGTAAAAACTATGGCCATTACAGCCTTATACCAGGATGAATTTGTCAGGCTGCCGGTAACACCTTGCGGGACCTGCCGGCAGGTTATCCTTGAGACACAGCGCCGGTACAATTCAAGAATACGCATTATCATGTTCGGTGAAGAACTCATCCGTGTAGTTGACGATGTGATCTGTCTGCTGCCTTTTCCTTTCGACAAGGTTGGATAAATGCTATCGCCTCATTACCAATGATATATACCGGACTTTCATGGCCGAGGGAATGTTCCGAAGATATCGTCAGCCGGTGGCTTGGCAACGATTTGCAGCGGCGTGCCTTTCACCGGGTGTGTAAAACTGATCTCCCGGGCATGAAGGCTGATGCCCCCGCTTTTATTCGACCTGGGGAATCCGTATTTCAGATCGCCTTTGATTGGACAACCAATGGCGGCAAGCTGAGCCCTTATCTGGTGATGACGGCCGGTATGTAACTCCACCTCGAGCAGGAAATAATTCTCTGAGGCTCCGGCCAGCCGGTAACTCAGTGAAGCTTCCTTTGCCCCGGGGCTATCGGGGGAACAAGGGTAACTTTTATTCTGCTTCTCGTTTTTCCTCAGGTAATGAACCAGCGTCGCCGCCTCCTCTGGTGGGTGATTCCTGACGATTGCCCAGTATATCTTAACGGTCTTCTTATCCCTGAAAAGAGCGTTCATCCGCGAAAGGGCCTTGCTGGTCTTTGCGAACACCATAACACCACTCACCGGCCGGTCCAGCCTGTGGGGTATGCCCATGAAGACATTACCGGGTTTTGAATCCCGTTTCCTGATAAAATCCTTCAGAATTTTATCGAGAGAAACATCACCTGTCCTGTCGCCCTGCACAATATCCGAGATACGCTTATTGACAGCAATCAGGTGGTTATCTTCGTAGAGTATCTCCGGAACTGTAACCATCGTATCTGTCAGTATTGTTCTTTTTCGTTGGGGAAGTCTTTGTTCCTCACATCTTCGATGTAGGCCTGAACGGCACCAAGGATTTCCTGATAAAGGTTATGATAACGCCGCAGAAACCGTGGTGAAAATTCCTGGGTGATTCCGAGCATGTCGTGAAGAACCAGTACCTGGCCGTCAACTTCCGATCCAGCGCCGATGCCTATTGTCGGGATCTTCACCGACCGTGTTACTTCGGCAGCCAGGTTGGCCGGGATTTTTTCGAGAACGATGGCAAAACAACCGGCTTCTTCAAGTATTCCGGCATCTTCGAGCAGCTTGTCGGCCTCTTCTTTTTCACGGGCCCTGACAACGTACGTGCCGAACTTATGAATTGACTGAGGGGTAAGTCCCAGGTGCCCCATAACCGGGATCCCGGCACTCAGGATGCGGACTACCGATTCCCGGATCTCACTGCCACCTTCCATCTTAATAGCACTCGCCCCTGTCTCTTTCATAATCCTGATGGCCGATGAAAGCGCTTCCTTAGAATTTCCCTGGTAGGTACCAAAGGGAAGATCCACGACAACAAGAGCCCTCTTAACAGCCCTGACGACGCCGGAAGCATGATAAATCATCTCATTAAGGGTAATGGGAACAGTCGTTTCATGCCCGGCCATCACGTTGGAGGCCGAATCACCAACGAGAACTACGTCAATACCTGCCTGATCAAGAATCCTGGCCATGGAATAATCATACCCTGTAAGCATCGCAATCTTCTCATGCTTAAGCTTCATCTCGTTCAATACATGCGTTGTGACTTTTTTAACTGTTTTATGGATAGACATGGCAAAATGTTTTATGGTCAATGGTCAGCAAAGTTCGTGATAATATTCAGGAGATGGACGAAAATTCCGGATTTTTTGCACTTAGACAACGGGGATGTGCTGAATTGACGGTAAGGGTGTTTTGTTTCACCGCTATTTCACCTTCTGTGATGGCAGCCGGTTTACTGGCATGTCAGCGTCGTAGGCACTCAAACAGACGTCCTGACTTTATGTCAGAATGTCAGAATTGTTGGGGCTTTTCCTCCCGGCCCATTGATCATAATGTCAGAATTTCTTCTATATAAACCAATGGCACGGTCATTGACAACTTAATGACAAATTTAAGATAACGAATTTTTAAAACAGACATACATTATGGGTAAAATTATTGGAATAGACTTAGGTACAACTAACTCCTGTGTAGCTGTTATGGAAGGGAATGAACCTGTCGTTATTCCCAATAGCGAAGGAAAACGAACAACGCCCTCCATGGTGGCATTTATAGAAAACGGAGAAAGAAAAATTGGTGACCCTGCCAAACGTCAGGCTATCACGAACCCGAACAAAACCGTATACTCCATTAAACGGTTTATGGGTGAAACATTTGATAAAGTAACGAAAGAAACCGGCCGGGTTACCTATAAGGTTATTAAAGGGGATAACAATACACCCAGGGTACAGATCGACGACAGAAAATATTCACCCCAGGAAATTTCGGCCATGATCCTTCAGAAGATGAAGAAGACGGCAGAGGAATACCTGGGACAGGAAGTTACCGATGCCGTGATCACTGTTCCCGCCTATTTCAGTGACTCCCAACGCCAGGCTACCAAAGAAGCTGGTGAGATCTCGGGACTAAACGTTAAAAGGATCATCAATGAACCAACAGCGGCATCACTGGCTTACGGCCTCGACAAACGCGGTAAAGACATGAAGATCGCCGTCTTTGACCTTGGTGGTGGTACATTCGATATCTCCATCCTCGAGCTTGGTGAAGGGGTGTTCGAAGTAAAATCGACCAACGGTGATACCCACCTTGGTGGCGACGACTTCGACCATGCGATCATTGACTGGCTGGTTGCCGAATTTAAAAATGACGAAGGCGCAGATCTTTCCAAAGATCCAATGGCCCTCCAGCGTCTTAAGGAAGCTGCGGAAAAAGCGAAAATTGAGCTTTCCAGTGCTACCTCAACCGAGATCAACCTGCCTTACATCATGCCTGTTGACGGTGTGCCGAAACACCTTGTCAAAACGCTCACCAGGGCTAAATTCGAAAGTCTGGTCGACAGCCTGGTCCAGGCAACCATGGAACCCTGCAAAAAAGCTCTGAAAGATGCCAACATGACTTCCAAAGATATTGACGAAGTAATTCTTGTTGGGGGTTCAACCAGGATACCGGCTATCCAGCAGATTGTTGAAAAGTTCTTCGGCAAAACACCTTCCAAAGGCGTTAACCCCGACGAGGTAGTTGCCGTTGGAGCAGCTATACAGGGCGGCGTTCTTACCGGTGAGGTTAAAGACGTACTCCTTCTCGACGTAACACCGCTTTCGCT
>DASQZK010000106.1:0-6022 GCA_035638735.1 Bacteroidales bacterium | reverse complement strand
TTACTGCTGTCCTTCGCTTGTTACCGAAGCCATGGCATCGCACATTGAACACCAGACGGGAGTGCCCGTGGTTTCGATTGAATACGACGGGACGAAAGGGTTTAAAAACGAGGCTGTGATTCCGTATTTGAAGCTTGGAGGAGGGGGAGGAAGAAGGTAATCGGTGATCGGTAGTCGGTGATCGGTGGCACTTTTGACAATGCACAAAGGGTGTTTTTTGAAAAAAACACCCTTTGTGCCTTGCCCGTTATGGGAATCCTTCGTGGCCTTGTGACTTAGTGAAAAAAACTAAGCTCGAGAATTACGTCCCCTCCGGGCTCTTGAGAATAATTTTTGATTGGTGCTTGTTAATTGCTTTTCAGATCGGAAGCCATTCATATAACAGCCGATAGCTGATAGCTGACAGCCGACTCATCAATACCCTTTTAGTGACTTCCCGTCCTGCTTAAAAAAATCCTTTCGTCCCTTATGATTTCAGCGGTTGTTTACGAAGTTTTCTCCGCGATTTTTCCGGGACTTTGCGAAAGAATTGTATTTTTACCCGTGGGTCGCATTAAAAACTTAATTGAGCTGATGAACATTCAGTATGATTTTGGCCGGTCCTTTCGTTCCCGGTATGTCATATACCTGTATCACAAGATTAATGAATAATACCAACTCAATACTAAAGCTCTGTTAAAATGAAAAGCATTTATACAAAACTCCTTGCTATGACAGGTGTATTGACTGTCGGGATACCCGGTCAGCAAAGGATCAAAGACGCAACGGCACAAAAAACCACGTCCACCCCAAATTATATCATCCTGTTTGCAGATGATCTGGGCTATGGGGACCTGGGCATTTATGGCAATCCGACCATCAAGACGACAAACCTCGACAGGATGGCCTATGAAGGTCAGAAATGGACCAGCTTTTACGTAGCGGCCCCAGTATGCACACCGTCAAGAGCCGGATTAATGACCGGTCGGCTGCCCATTCGGTCGGGCATGTGCAGCGACCGGCGCCGGGTTTTGTTCCCCGATTCAAAGGGCGGGCTGCCACAGAGCGAGATCACGATTGCCGAATTGCTGAAGGATAATGGTTATCAGACAGCTGCCATCGGCAAATGGCACCTGGGCGATTTCCACCCTTATCTTCCGACCGACAACGGTTTCGACAGCTATTACGGCATCCCGTATTCCAATGACATGGATAAGATCGATACGACCAATTATTACACCCTGGCAAAGGAAGAACGCTGGCAGGCATACAATGTCCCATTGATGCTCAATGATTCTGTCGTCGAACGGCCTGTCGACCAGAAGACGCTCAATCGCAGGTACACCGAGCATTCCATCGAAAAGATCAGGAAGTCCAAAGGGAAGCCCTTTTTCATATACCTGGCCTATTCATCACCCCACATACCACTGTTCAGGTCCGATAAATTTAAAGACGTGTCCGTAGCCGGGATTTACGGGGACGTGGTGGAAGAGATTGACTGGTCAGTGGGAGAAATCCTTAAAGCTTTAAAGGAAGAAGGACTGGCAGAAAACACCATGGTGGTGTTTACCTCCGATAACGGTCCGTGGGAACTCTTTAAGACCCACGGCGGCTCTGCCGGTCTCCTGCAGGGAGCCAAGGGAGGTACCTTCGAGGGAGGCATGCGCGAACCGGCTATTTTCTGGTGGCCGGGAACCATCAAACCCAAGGTGGTCATGGATCCGGGTACAACCATGGATCTGCTGCCGACATTCTGCAGCCTTTCGGATATCCCGCTTCCCGGCGACCGGGTATATGACGGGTATGATATCTCCCCGGTACTGAAGGGAAACGGCAATGATCCTCGCGATGTCGTTATCTACTACCGCGGCCAGAAGGTTTACGCCGTGCGCAAAGGCGATTACAAGGCCCATTTTATCACCCAGCTGGAATACGGTATACGGACATCCCATCTCTACACCGACCCGGAAGTAGTCATTAACAGCAAACCAACCGTCCAGGATCCGCCGCTGCTTTATAACGTCAACGCCGATCCCTCGGAAAAATACAATATCGCGGCAGAGCATCCCGAAATCTTTGAAGAACTCAGGAAAATCAAGGAAGCCCACGAACGGACGGTGGTACCGGTTGAGAACCAGTTGGAGAAGAGGTAGGGGGAGAAGTTTCAGGTTGGTTTCAGATTGGTTTCAGATTGGTTCGTAAACCCCTGCTTCATAACCTCATAACCTTCATAACTTCCCTCCAATTTTTGGACGGTTATTAATCTTCTTTAACACCTCATATCCTGACTATGCCTCATGGCATATCACTTCGGTTAATCTCTTGCAGATGGGATGAGTATTGCCCTCATTTCCAATTCTTATGGAGCCAACAGAACATCATCAATACTATACTATTATCAAGTACCCTGAAGAGACTTAATCCCCTTACCTTCAGCGGTTTGAGGAGGAGGAGAGCGGTGATTGAAAGATTGCAGGTAATGAGAAATCTGAAGGGGCTGTCCAAAAAGTCGTTACAAAATAATTAATACTTACAAATTGAAAGTAACTGATACATCATACCTCTAAATCCCCTGGCGCCTCCGCAGGTTAGCTTGCGCCACCGCTGAAGCATAGGCGGCACGCGGTCAGCAGCCGCGAGGTAGGGGACTTTTGCACCATGTTTTTTACAGTGAATAAATTGATTTTGGCGCTCTTTAGTTTTAATCTGAAATTACATCAAAATAAAATTTAACTTTTTGGACAGCCTCCTACAATAAAGATATTTCAAAATAACATACTCCAGGCAATTTCATACCGGTTACTGATTAGCGATTACGAATACCGGTTACCGATTACCGACCGTGTCCCGTGAAGCACAGCGGAACGGGATTACCGATTACCTCCCACCCCCCCACTTCACTCCCCATTTTCATCACTTCAGTAATACACCCCGGCATCTATAGCGATCACCAGCCTGTGAAAAATTAATTTCGCGGCAGAAACCATTGAATCATTCAATCCCAAATATGAATAAGATGTACATCAGGAAAGTAAATTTCAATCGCGTATTCGTTGCCGGTATGGCCACACTTGTGATCATGATGCTCGGCGCCTGCAGCCGCAACGTATCGGATAGTACTGAGTATCAGAAGCTGGTAAAAACTGCGCAGGCCGAACAGGTATCACCCGTAAAAAACAAAAATTTTCCCGGCGTCATGGAGGAAGCTGACGAAATAAACCTGGCATTCAGGGTCGCCGGACCCATCGATAAGATCCTTGTTAAAGAAGGACAGCATGTGAAGAAAGGGCAGCTCATCGCCGAAATGGATACCCGCGATTATCTCATTCAGGTGAATACCATTGAAACACAGGTGAATCAACTCCAATCGGAATACGATCGCATTGCCGAGTTGCACAGGCGAAAATCGGTATCAGACAACGACTATGAAAAGATGAAGGCCGGAAAGGAAATGGCCGAGGCGAAGCTGAAGAATGCCCGCGACCAGCTTAAGGATACAAAGCTGTATTCCCCGTTCTCCGGCTATATCACGAAGGTCATGTTCGAGGACGGTGAAATGGTCAACCACGGGACGCCGATAGCAAAGCTGATCGATATCAGTGCGTTGAAAGTCGACGTTGAGGTCCCGGCAAGCCTGTACCTCCATAAAGACAAGATAACCGGCATTGACTGCACACAGGACAACCTGCCCGCCGACACCTTTCGTCTCAGGCTTACCGGCAATAACATCAAAGCCAACAGTAACGGCTTATACAAATTCTATCTCTACTATGATCCCGAACCCGGGTCAAAATTATTACCGGGGATGAACGTGCTGGTCAGAATAAGCTATATGCCGGAGTATTCAAGGCTGATCAGCATTCCGGCCAGCGCCCTTTTCGAAAAGGACGGGAATTCACATGTATACGTGTTGGATGACAGTAGCAGGGTGAACATGCGCCAGGTGAGGACTAATAATACTATCAAAGATGGTAATGTCAGCATTATCGAAGGTCTTGAAGCCGGAGACGAGGTGGTAATCGGGGGACTGGACCTGTTGCACCAAGGTGAGAAAGTAAAGGTTATGGCCCCGAAGAGCAAAACAAATATTGGTAATCTCCTTTAATAAAGACAACAATGCACATTTCAGAATTAGTATTCAAGAAAAAGAAGATATTTTACTTCCTTCTGGTTGCCATTGTTTTCGGGGGAATATACTCGTACATGAAGCTCAGCAAGTTGGAAGATCCGGAGATCACGGTGATGGTTGCCAATGTGGTTACGGTATATCCAGGCGCCTCGGCGCATGATGTAGAGCTGAAGGTGACCAAGGTGCTCGAAGACGAGATATCGGCACTTTCCGACCTGGCCTCTGTAAACTCCAGGTCGGAAGCCAACGTCTCAATTATCAGGGTTGAACTTGAGATGACCGTTCCCCAGAAAGAGATTCCTCAACGTTGGGAGTTTTTGAGACGAAAAATCGAACTGGCCATTCTGAAGCTGCCCGATGGCGTGCAAAAACCGATGGTGATTGATGACGTGGGCGATGTGTACGGGATGTTCTATGCAATGGTAGCCGATAATGGTTTCTCTTACAAGGAAATGGACGATTATGCCGATTTCATCCGCAGGAACATGCTTAATGTGGAAGGTGTACGAAAGGTCAGTATTTACGGAACACAGGCCCCCGAGATTTTCATCACGATGTCGGCCGACAAAATGGGTGAACTGGGGGTCATGCCGACACAGATCTATTCAGCCCTTTCAGATTACTCAAAGGAACTTTATGCGGGAAAACTTTACAGTAACGAGCAACAGTTCCGCTTGGCCCTAAACGGGAAATCTACATCAGTTGATGACATAAAAAATATCCTTATCAAGAGCCCTCTCGGTTCCTCTTTCAAACTTGGCGACATCGCCGAAGTTAAAACAGGATATGCCGAACCGGCCAGGAACACCATGTATGTGAATAATCAAAAAGCCATTGGTATCGGGATATCCATGGAACACGGCGATAATATCATTCAGGTCGGGAAAAGAGTTGAGAAAAAACTGGATGAACTGAGGGACCAGATACCTAACGGCATCTCTTTTCAGAAGGTCTTTTTCCAGCCCGAGAAGGTTGAAATAGCGATAAAAGGTTTTATGTGGAACCTGGTTATGTCGGTCGTTATTGTCATTATCGTGTTGATGCTTACCATGGGCTTTCGCGGCGGAGCCATTATCGGAAGCGGACTGGTGCTCACCATACTGGCCACCTTCCCGTTCCTGTTGCTGGCCAATGGTTCTCTGCAGCGTATATCGCTCGGCGCCTTCATCGTCGCCATGGGCATGCTTGTCGACAATGCCATCGTAGTTCTCGACGGCATACTGGTTGAACGCAGCAGGAGCCGGGGCAAATCGGTCTATACCAAATCGGCCAAACAAACCGCCATCCCGTTGCTGGGAGCAACCATCATTGCCATCGCGGCCTTCCTGCCGGTGTACCTCTCGCCCGATACCGCCGGGACCTACGTTAGAGATTTATTTTTGGTACTGTCCATATCACTGGGTTTAAGCTGGGTACTGGCACTGACACAGGTACCGTTGTTTTCCGCTTTATTTCTCAAAAAGAAGAAAAAAAAATCACATACCGCTGCTTCGCAAAAAGATCTCTTCGATAAACCGTTGTACCGGTTCTTCAGGAGAATCCTTGAATGGGGAATGCATAACCGTTTAGTGACCATTGTACTGGTTATTGTTCTCCTGGCTGTGGTTATTTTCAACTTCAACAAGGTGGACAAGACGTTCTTCCCTAATTTTAACTACAATCAGTTTTATGTGGAATTCACGTTGCCTGAAGGAAGTACGCCAGACATGGTCAATGACGACCTGAGAGAGATCACCGATCATTTTAACACCTACGACGAGGTCAAAATGGTGGTCACCAGCCTGGGGCGGACACCTATGCATTATTGTCTGGTAAGGCCCATGATGTTTGAAAACGCCGATAATTATGGGGAGCTTATCGTCAACTTTGAAGATTACAAGACCATGCAAAGAATGCGTCCGGTAATGAATAATT
>DASQZK010000105.1:0-6091 GCA_035638735.1 Bacteroidales bacterium | reverse complement strand
GTGTAGAAATTTCACAATTATGTATAATAATTACACAATCGATTTCCCCAGGCTCACTATGTATTCAGTACGTACCTATAAGGATGTAACGTGATTTTCCATAGTGACATGCCGACTGTGCTTCAGTCTGGGTGGCAGGTTGATGAGCGGCGGCGAAGCGCCGACCGTGTCTCACAGAGCCACGGCGGCACGGGATAATCTCTTTCCTCTTACCCTCTGCTCTTAGCACCGGTTACCGGTGCCTCTCCTCCAACACCTTCACCACATCCTCCAGCCTGTAATCTCTGGCAGTAAGCAATACCAGCAGGTGGTACATCAAATCGGCAGCTTCGTTCAGGAACAGATCGTCGTTATTGTCCTTGGCTTCGATAACCAGTTCAACGGCCTCCTCTCCCACTTTCTGAGCTATTTTATTTATTCCTCTGGTAAACAATCTCGTTGTATACGATCCTTCGGGCATTTCCTGCTTACGGCGATCGATAAGATCCTGGAGAACATCCAGAAATTGGATGCCTTCTGTCCTGTTATTTTCATCAAAACACGTATCACTGCCGGTATGACACACGGGGCCGTTCGGTGTGGCCTTGATAAGCAGTGTATCTTTATCACAATCGGGAATGACTGTGTTTACAGTAAGGTAATGGCCGCTCTCTTCACCTTTGGTCCATAAGCGGTTTTTTGTCCGGCTGTAGAACGTCACCAGACCGGTTTCGTTGGTTTTTTCCCAGGCTTCTTTGTTCATGAAGCCAACCATTAACACTTTTCCGGTCTCAGCATCCTGAATTACGGCAGGCAGGAGACCACCCATTTTATCAAAATCAAGTTCCATATCAAGTCTTTTATCTTACAATTATTTTTTGTTTTCTCAGGTAGTCTTTCAATTCCGGCACCGGAATCTCGTTAAAATGAAAAATACTGGCTGCCAGGGCTGCATCGGCTTTTCCCTTTGTAAAAACGTCAACAAAATGTTCCTTCTTCCCCGCCCCACCGCTGGCAATAACGGGGATGGACAGTTCATCGGCGAGTCTTGCCAGGGCATCGTTGGCATAGCCGTTTTTCGTCCCGTCGTGGTTCATAGAGGTGAATAGTATTTCGCCGGCGCCTCTATCCATGGCTTCTCGGGCCCAGCTGAATAGTTCTTTTTCGGTCTTCTTTCTTCCTCCGTTGACATATACCCACCAGGTCCCGTCGTTTTCGAGTAAGGCATCGATGGCAACTACCACAAACTGGCTGCCATACCCATGGGCAATCTGTTCAATGAGGCCGGGCTGCTTCACCGCGGAAGAATTGATGGATATTTTGTCGGCCCCGGCGCTCAACAGCCGGTCAGCATCAGCAATCTCATTGATGCCTCCTCCCACGGTGAAAGGTATGTTCAAATGCCTGGCAATATCTTTCACCAGGTCGGTGAACAGCTTACGTTCTTCATAAGTCGCCGTAATATCAAGATACACCAGCTCGTCGGCACCGTCACGTGCATATTTGGCTCCCAGTTCAACCGGATCGCCGACGTCTTTAACATCGAGGAAATTTATTCCCTTCACCGTTTTCCCGTCACGTATATCAAGACATGGGATTATTCGTTTTGCTAACATATTTCTTCACGTTAAATATGACCGGATTTCCTGCTCTGAAATCCGCCCTTCGTAAATCGCTTTTCCAATAATGGCAGCGGGTATATCGTGCCCCGACAATTCATCAAGATCGGCAGCACTGCCCACTCCGCCGCTGGCTACCAGGTACATTCCCGGGAACCTGTTCAGGATTTCAATATAGGTTTCGAGGGAAGGGCCTCCAAGCATACCATCCCTTTCAATATCGGTACATACAACCTTGCGTATTCCGGCATGCACATAACCTTCCAGGAAAGAGAAAAGATCCATCCCGCTGTCTTCAGTCCAGCCTGTAACCGAGATCTGCCCATGCCGGTGGTCAGCGCCAAGGATAATTCGTTCTGGTCCGTATTCTTCAAGCCACAAAAGAAAGATATCCGGGTTGCTTACAGCTATGCTTCCACCGGTAACCATGTCGGCACCACTTTCGAAGGCTTTCCTGACATCGCCCGAAGACTTTATGCCACCGCCAAAATCCACAACAAGGGACGTATTCGATGCGATGCTCTCCAGGACATCGTGGTTTACGATGTGCCTCGCTTTTGCCCCGTCGAGGTCTACCAGGTGAAGACGACGGATGCCCCATGACTCAAACATCTTTGCAACTTCAAGTGGATTTTCATTATACACTTTCTTACTGCCGTAATCACCCTTACTGAGCCTGACGCACTTTCCGTCTATGATATCAATTGCAGGTATGATGTCCATCAGAGTTGAATGAAATTTTCAAGAATCTTTTGTCCTACCTCACCGCTCTTCTCCGGGTGAAACTGGGTAGCAAAAAAATTATCCTTTTCCAGCGCGGCGCTGAAGGGTGTGATATACTCACATTCAGCTGCGGTAGAAGAACAAACTGGGACATAATAGCTGTGTACAAAATAGACGTAGCTGTTGTCGGGTATCCCTGCAAACAGCCGGCCCGTAGTTTTTGCCAGGCTGTTCCATCCTATATGCGGCACTTTCATACGGGCTTCAAATCGTTTAACTTCCACATCGAATATTCCTATGCAATCCGTATCTCCTTCTGTTGAATGCGTACACATCAGTTGCTGACCAAGGCATATCCCAAGCACCGGCTGGCTGAGTTCCCTGAGCAGTTCATCGAAACCATGTTTCTTCAGAAAGGCCATGGTGGTTGATGCTTCTCCCACCCCGGGAAAAATCACCCTGTCGGCATGACGGATGTAACCAGGGTTGTCGGTAACAACAGCTTCATATCCCAGGCGGGCCAATGCATACTGTACCGACATGATATTCCCGGCATTATATTTTATTATGGCTATATTCATATCATAATACCCCTTTTGTACTTGGAAGCGAATTATCATAAGGATCTTTCCTGATGGCCATTTTTAAAGCTTTTGCGAAAGCCTTAAATATCGCTTCTATTTTGTGGTGTTCGTTGTCACCTTCAGCCTTGATGTTCAGGTTACATTTGGCAGCATCGCTGAACGATTTAAAGAAGTGGACGAACAATTCTGTAGGAACGTCCCCGATTTTCTCACGGTGAAATTCCACATCCCATACCAGCCAGTTGCGGCCACCAAAATCGACAGCCACCTGTGCGAGGCTGTCATCCATAGGCAGCAGGAAGCCATATCTCATGATTCCTTTTTTATTTCCCAGGGCTTCCAGGAAAGCCGTTCCGAGAGCCAGTGCTGTGTCTTCCACCGTATGGTGCTCGTCGACCTGGAGATCCCCGTCGGTGACAAGCTCTAAATCAATACCTGCATGCCGGGGGATTTGTTCAAGCATGTGGTCAAAAAATCCGAGTCCTGTCGAGATATGCGCCTGTCCGGTACCATCCAGGTTAAGGCTGATACTGATCTGTGTTTCCTTCGTATTCCTTGTAATCTCTGAAAGCCGCGGTGGTGCCGACAGGTATTCCCAAATCTGGTCCCATGTTTCAGCTATGAGAACGCAATATTGTGATAATCCGGCCTCTTCAATTTCCGAAGCCCGGTCAGGTGAACCGAGAACGATGGCCTTCGCCTGCAGGTTGGCAGCCAGCTCAATATCGGTAAGCCTGTCGCCGATAACAAAGGAAGCCCCAAGGTCATAGCTCCCATCCGTGTATTTATCCAGGAGACCGGTCCCGGGCTTACGGGTCGGGGCATTGTCTTCCGGCATGGAGGAGTCGATAAGAATATCATCGAAGACAATATCTTCGTTTTTAAAGGCTGACAGGAATTTGTTGTGTGGTCCGATGAAATTCTCATAGGGATACCGTTCCGTCCCCATACCATCCTGGTTACTGACAATCACGAGTTCGTAGTCGAGGTAATGCCGTATTCGGTAGATATTCCGGAACACTCCCGGAACGAATTCAAGCTTTTCAAGACTGTCGACCTGGTAATCAACAGGTGGTTCAACGATCAATGTTCCGTCCCTGTCGATAAATAATACTTTTTTCATAGTAAAGGGGTTTTGGCCGGCAGAGACTATCAGTGCCGCCGGTTGTCCTGTTTTATGGGAAAATGGTTTAAAAGGCTGAGCAGCCGGGCATTTTCTTCAGGTGTGCCAATGGTGATCCTCAGGCAGCCTTCACAGAGGCTCATCCGTGAACGGTCGCGTACAATCACTTTTTCATCCCTGAGATATTCGTAAAGCCTCACCGGTTCTTCCACCTTCACAAGCAGGAAATTCGCATCGGAAGGAAAAATATGCCTGATGAACTGGTATTCCCTGAGTTTCTTCATAAGCCGGTTACGTTGCGACACTATCTCTTTGATCCACATCTCTTTCTGTTGTTTGTCTCCAAGATTTTGCATGGCCTGTTGCTGCGTAAGGCTGTTAACATTATAGGGATACTTGATCTTATCCAGTATCCCCACAACCTGTGACGATGCAAAGGCCATCCCGAGGCGAATACCGGCCAGTCCCCATGCCTTGGATAACGTCCGCAGGACAACCAGGTTTTCCACTCCGGAAATCCGGTTCAGCATGCCGTTTGTCCCGGAGAATTCAATGTATGCTTCGTCAACCACCAATAAACCCG
Organism: Bacteroidales bacterium; assembly: GCA_035638735.1. Taxonomy (GTDB): domain Bacteria; phylum Bacteroidota; class Bacteroidia; order Bacteroidales; genus DASQZK01. The sequence continues at coordinate 1,480 of DASQZK010000105.1, read as the reverse complement.
GGAAGCCGGCAGCAATTGTTAGCATTTCAGATTCCCCGAGAAGATTTGATGTGGGGTTGTTGGGCGAACACAGAAATACAAGCTTTGTTACCGGGGTTACCGCCTTGAGAACGGCTCTGGCATCGAGGCTGAAATCGGGATTCAGCAAGACCTTTTTAAGCTTTATATCATTGATCCGTGCCGATACGTCGTACATGCCGTATGACGGATCGATGGCAATGACCTCATCTTTTCCCGGCTCACAAAAAGCACGGAACAGGAGGTCTATGGCTTCATCACTACCGTTGCCAAGAAATATGTGATGGCTGTCAATGCCGTACATCCCCGCAATCACCGATTTCAATTTATGCTGGTGCGGATCCGGATACCGGTTATAAGGCTGGTTATAGGGGTTTTCATTCGCATCAAGAAATACCGCATTCTCACCGGTATATTCATCCCTGGCGGAAGAATACGGCACCAGTGCAGCAATATTGGGCCTGACAAGACTGTTCAGATCAAATTCCATCGTTCATTGGTTTTCCACACTCACTTATAATTGTTAGCTACTTTGGTTACCCTTATCCGTACGGCATTACGGTGAGCTTCGAGGTGTTCGGCTTCAGCCATTTTTTCCACCGAAGGTCCGATGTTGAACAAGCCGTATTCGGTCAGTTCCTGGAAGGTCATCTTTTTGGTGAAGCTGTCGAGGTTAACACCACTGTAGGCTTTAGCCGTGCCGTTGGTAGGAAGAGTATGGTTGGTTCCCGAGGCATAATCACCGGCACTTTCGGGTGAATAATTTCCCAGGAATACCGAACCGGCATTAACGATCCTGCCCGCAAGGTCGGGATAATTCTTCGTCACAATGATCAGGTGTTCGGGCGCGTATTCATTGATAAGTTCCACGATCTGATCCTCGTCCTGCATCAGGATTATTTTACTGTTATCCAGGGCTTGTTTTGCAATATCCTTCCGTGGCAGGACCTCCAGTTGATGGTCGAGTTCAACCTGTACTTTTTCGATCAGTGTGTTTGAGCTGGTAACCAGAAGGACCTGGCTGTCGACACCATGTTCGGCCTGTGACAGCAGGTCGGAGGCCACAAAAGCAGGATCGCTGCTGTCGTCGGCAATAATAGCCACTTCAGACGGTCCGGCAGGCATGTCAATGGCTGTTTTCTCGAGGCTCACTTTCATCTTAGCCGCCTGAACATACTGGTTTCCGGGACCGAAAATCTTATAGACTTTTGGCACCGATTCAGTACCGTAAGCCATGGCAGCAATAGCTTGTGCCCCGCCAATTTTAAAGACTTTATTTATTCCGAGAAGATCGGCCACATACAGAATTGCCGGGTGGATCTTTCCCTGTTTGTCGGGAGGCGTGCAGAGCACAATTTCACGGCAGCCTGCCATTTTCGCCGGTATGCCGAGCATGAGCACGGTTGACAACAACGGGGCGGTACCGCCGGGAATATAAAGGCCTACTTTTTCTATCGGCAGG
>DASQZK010000104.1:0-2853 GCA_035638735.1 Bacteroidales bacterium | reverse complement strand
ACGGTCAACCTTTCTTCCGATGATTCCAATTTTGATGCAACGCTTTACAGCAGCAGTACTCAAAGAATAGTGCCTTTGAGAGATGATTTTCCTGCAGAATAATTAATTAGTACAAGGGAAATCGATTAATCGTAAATCTTTTCATAGATTTTTAAAATGTAGAAGAGACGTGCCTTCAGGTACGTCTCTTCTATTTTTTATCAGACAAACATCGCCGCAATAAGTCTATACTTGTTACATACGTTTTGCAGAAATCCTGTAATATGATCCCAGAATTTTCTCAAAAGCTGAAACGGGTAGGACGTGTTTTAATACGACGGCCATCCTCTGGTCGAAGGATCCCACGATATAGCGCTTTTTTGGCCTGGGATTTTCCACAATACGACAAAGCCTACGGGCAAGAATGGAAGGATGCCAGCCTCCGGTTTCGTCTTTTTCGAAAATAGACTTCGTTTTGAGAAACTGTTCAGCGTAAGGATTTTCACTGCCGTTTTCAGTAATATTTTTTCTATTGATCGTGTTGCTTGTTTTAAAGTCGCCGGGATTCACCACCACGACTTTGATGTTAAAGGCTTTCAGCTCCATCCTCAGTGCCTCGCTCAGCCCTTCAAGGGCAAATTTTGCAGCTGAATAAAACCCCTGGAAAGGAAGACCCATCAATCCACCTATGGAACTAATGTTCACGATAGTCCCTTTGCCTGCTTCGCGCATCGCAGGGAGCACCTTCTGAATAACGTGTACTACACCGTTGAAATTAGTGTCGATCTGCCTTTTGAAATCTTCCGGAGGCGTCATCTCAACCGGTCCGCCAAGGTGCATCCCGGCATTGTTGATAAGCACATCTATGCGGCCTTCCTTCAACAGGACATCCGAAACGGCCTTGTCTATGGATTCCGGTTGAGTAAGATCCATATTTAAGACATGTATTGCCGGATCGGTTGGGCAGTCACGTCGAATGGTACCATACACAATGTGACCCCGATTTGCAAGCATGCTCGCTGTTTCCTTCCCAAACCCCGAGGAGATACCGGTAATCAACACAACTTTTTTCATTACATGATTTTTAAATACCGTTTCACCATTATTCTGCCACCGCTTCCGAAGCCAGGATGCCCAGCTTTAGGGCCACTTCAGTAATCTTGTTCACAGCATACTCAACCTGGGCAAAGGTGTGTGTCGCCATAAGTGAGAAACGGATCAGCGAATCTTCCTTTGGAACAGCCGGGGATACAACCGGGTTGACAAATACACCTTCATGGAGAAGCAATTGAGTCAGCTGAAGCGCCTTGGTGTTATCGCGGATAAACAGGGGAATGATTGGTGTCTCGCTCTTTCCCGTGTCGAAACCAGCTGATTTAAAAGCATGAAGGGCATAGGCGGTTAACGCCCAAAGGTGCTCAATTCGTTCCGGTTCTTTTTCCATAATATCCAATGCAGCCAAAACACTCGCAGCAGAGGCCGGTGTCATACTTGCACTGAATATAAGCGAACGTGAATTATGTTTGATGAAATTTATTACCTCGTGGTCACCGGCAATAAATCCTCCCAGGGAGGCCAGCGATTTTGAAAACGTTCCCATGATAAGATCCACCTTTTCGGTTAATCCGAAATGAGAAGCTGTTCCGGCTCCGTTTTTCCCGATAACACCAAGAGCATGTGCATCATCTACCATAATGGAGGCACCGTGATTCTCAGCTATTCTTACTAATTCAGGAAGATTAACGATATCTCCTTCCATGGAGAATATCCCGTCAACAACGATAAGTTTGATTTTGTCAGGTTCACACAACTTTAACTTGTTCTCCAGTGAGGCCATGTTGTTATGCGGAAACTTGAAGACTTTTGAAAACGATAGACGGCTGCCTTCAATGATAGAAGCATGATCGAACTCATCGAGGAAAATGTAATCACTTCGGCCCGTAAGTACAGACACAACGCCAAGGTTCACCTGGAAACCGGTGCTGTAACATAAGGCCGCATCCTTTCCGGTAAATCCCGCCAGCCTGTCTTCCAACGCGACATGAATATCGAGGGTTCCATTCAGAAACCGTGACCCGGCGCAACCGGTTCCGTATTTCTCAACGGCCTTTATGGCCGCTTCCTTGACCTGTGGGTGATTGGTAAGTCCCAGGTAGCTGTTCGATCCGAACATCAGGACTTTTTTCCCATTGATAAGAACTTCAGTATCCTGATCCGATTCGATCATCCTGAAGTATGGGTAGATACCAGCCTCCATAGCTTGCTGGGGCGCCAGGTATCCGGCAAATCTGCTTTTTAAGACTCTCATCCGATCACAGATAAAATATGTGTAACCAAATGTAGGAAAATCTGTGATTCGTGGTACTCCGCAATTATATTTTTGAAAAAAAGTGTACCTTACTTCATGAACAATTATTGCTGTTTCTGCCTTTAAAACAGCCATATAACTCTCCGAAAAGATGATGCATATTCTGGATATTTTTTTTATCGTCTTCCATACTTCATTGGTCCTTTTCAACCTTTTCGGATGGATATGGAAGAAAACCCGGCAGCTGAATCTGGTTACACTGCTGCTCACCGGCGGTTCATGGTTCATACTGGGCATCTTTTATGGCATCGGCTACTGCCCGCTTACCGAATGGCATTTTCGTATTCTTGAAAAGCTGGGAATATACAACCTGCCCAACTCCTATATGTCATACCTGGCAGAGCGCCTCACCGGGATCCGTTTCGACCCCAGACTGGTCGATGCGCTGACGCTGACTGGGTTTGTCCTTGCCCTGATCTTATCGGTGGTGTTTAATGCCAGAGATTTCGCAGCGAAGAAGAGAAAGAAATGAATGAGGCAAAGTAAATAGTCTCAGGAGGTATCTT
>DASQZK010000103.1:0-5363 GCA_035638735.1 Bacteroidales bacterium | reverse complement strand
CTTTATGCATGTCGAGGCGAATGTGAATATGTGATTCCCTGAGCAGTTTCTTCATGTAGTTGGTATCGTATTCCTGTGGTTTTCCACGTTCGAGAACCATAATCATTTTATTCTCATCACCCAGGTAGAGGTCTACTTCTTCATAGTTAAAATCGACCCCGGCATTTCCTGCGGCACAAATGATGCGTCCCCAGTTCGGATCTCGTCCGTACATAGCCGCTTTTACCAGCGTGGAGTCAGAAATACCGCGAACAAGTTTTTTTGCAATATCATAATTGGGGGCGTTAATCACCTGGTATTCGACAAATTTGGAAGCCCCTTCACCATCCGATACGATGAGTTTTGCCAGGTGGATCATCATGTTTTCGAGGTTCGTTTTGAAGTCGGAATAGCCTTTATCTTTTTTCGATTTGAGGATTTCATTCTGAGCGAGTCCGTTGGCAAGAACAACAACCATGTCATTGGTCGACGTGTCGCCGTCAACGGTAATCATGTTGAAGGATTTATCGACCGTTTCTTTTACGGTTTTTTTCAGTAGTGCCGGTTCAATAGCCACATCAGTAACAATAAAAGCCAGCATGGTTCCCATATTGGGGTGTATCATGCCCGAACCTTTGGCTACAGCGCCCATGTTTACTTCGTAACCATCGACTTCAAATTCGACAAATCCCTCTTTGGCAAACGTATCGGTAGTAAGGATAGCATTAGCGACGAATGAACCGGCGCTTGACTTGGAGGATAATTTTTTCACGTTTTCCCTGATGCCTTCTACAATATCGTCGGTAGGGAAGGGTTCCCCGATCAGTCCTGTTGAAGCCACCAGGACAAGGCTTTCGTCAATACCCAGTTCTTCAGCCATGACTCTTACCATGGCTTCGGCACCCTGGTATCCCTGTTGACCCGTACAGGCGTTGGCATTCCCGGCGTTGATTACGATAGCCTGGGCTTTACCGTCGGCGATATTTTTTTTAGACACCTTCAGGGGTTCGGCCTGGACCTTATTCTGTGTAAATACGGCAGCTGCACTGGCAGGTACTTCGGAAAAGATAATAGCAAGGTCACGTCGCATCGATTTTACGCCGGTATGAGCTCCCCAGCATTTTATCCCTCTGACGTTCGTGATATTTTTAATCATGTTCATAGTAATAGTGTTTTCTGTATATCAGTTTTTGATAGTTGATCATCAGGGATTGACAGGTACCTGGTTTAATCCCTCTGTCTCATTGAAGCCTGTCATCAGGTTCATATTCTGAACAGCCTGGCCGGCGGCACCTTTCACCAGGTTGTCAATTACGCTGATTACGATGATCATACCGGTCCTTTCATCATAGTTCACGCAGATATCACAATAGTTGGTACCTCTCACATCCTTAATGGCCGGTACATTCTCGCGCAGCCTAACAAATGGTGCCTTTTTATAAAACGAATGGTAGGTTTCCCTGAGGACAGTTTCGCTGACTTCGACCAATGGCCGTAGATATATTGTGGATAGGATTCCCCTGTCAACAGGGAGAAGGTGTGGTGTGAACTGGATGATTGTTTTACCATCGGTAAGTTTTTCGAGCGTCTCCTGAATCTCAATGGTATGCCTGTGCCGTTTAAGACCATAGGCCTTAAAATTGTCGTTTACATTTGAAAAATGAGTAACGGTTTTGGCTTTTACTCCGGCGCCGGTTACGCCCGACTTCGAATCGATAATGACAAGGCCGGGGTCTGCCAGTTTACCGGATAATAAAGGTGCTGTTCCAAGTATCGCGCTGGTTGGAAAACAACCCGGATTGGCCACAAGCTCTGCTGCTCTTATTTTTCCGGCATTTATCTCGGGGAGACCGTATACCGCTGCATCTATTCCCTGCGGGTATACATGCTCTTTCTGATACCATTCAAAGTAGGTTTCGGCAGAGTCAAGACGGAAATCTCCCGAAAGATCAATGATCTTGAACTTACTATCGTGAAAACGTTTGACAAAATTCATGGATATCCCATGGGGCAGTGCCAGGAATACAAGATCGAGATTGTAATTCTCAATATTATCTAATGATTCGAGTTTGTGATCGGCAATGCCTTTGAAGAAGGGGTGTACATCGGAAAATAATTCTCCCTGCCGCGATTCCGAAGTGATTAGGGTGATGGTTACCCCGGGGTGGTTTATAAGAATCCTTACAAGTTCCGAACCGGTATAACCGGTGGCCCCGATGATTCCTACAGATATTTTACGCATTATTTTTAAGGTCTTTATATGATTTTTGTAATACTTGTAACACTACTTCCATGTCTTCGTAGCTGATATTGAGAGGGGGGACCAGTCTTAAAACGTTGCCGGCCGTAGCATTGGCCAGTACACCGTTGTCCAGCATTTTTTGTACAAGTGGTTTTGTTTCGAAATCGAATTCAACACCTATCATAAGACCAGGCCCGCGTATTTCTTTTATCCCGGGTATTTCTATAGATACCAGTTGTTCACGGAGCCATTGGCCTTTTTCTTCGGCTTGTTCGACAAGGTTCTCCTGTTCAATAACATCAATCGATGCCAGTGCTGCCGCACAAGCCAGCGGATTACCGCCAAAGGTGGTGCCATGGTCGCCGAATTCAATGGCCGAACTCACCTTCTCGTTGGAGAGAATTGCGCCAATAGGGAAACCGCTGCCCAGCGCTTTGGCTAAAGTCATGATGTCGGGTTGCACCCCCGAATGTTCCTTAGCGAACATTCGGCCTGTCCGTCCCATGCCACACTGTATTTCGTCAAATATCAGCACAATATCCTGCTCATCGCAGAATGTTCTCAGTGTTTTCAGAAATGAAGCATCGGCTACATTGATGCCGCCTTCACCCTGTACTGGTTCAATGATAATAGCGGCGGTATCATTGTCTGCCGCATTTTTCACAGCTTCTATATCGTTAAATTTCACCTGGGCAAAACCTTCCGGTATTGGCTCAAAACCTTTCTGCATCTGTTTTTTTCCGGTAGCTATCGTAGCCAGGGTGCGACCGTGAAATGAACCTTCAAAGGAAATGACTTTTCCGCCTTTTCCTTTACTGTGCGCGTATTTCCGGGCAATCTTAATGGCACCTTCAACAGACTCGGCACCACTGTTGGCAAAGAATACCCGATCGAGTCCCGACAGGGCAGTCAGTTTTGCCGATAACTCAGCCTGTGGCCGGCTTAGATAAAAATTTGAGATATGAATAAGCCTGGCTGCCTGCTCACTGATAGCCTTTACAACCTTTGGATGACAGTGTCCGGTGTTGTTAACGGCTATGCCGGCCAGCACGTCAATGTACTCGTTGCCGTCCACGTCTGTGACGCGCGAGCCCTTGCCGTGTTCCAGGACCAGGGGATAACGTTTAAAAGTTTGTAAATAATTTTTCCTGTCCAGATCGAGGTAATAGCTACCTGATTTTTGAGTCATTTTGGTATGAATTTTATTTCGTAATGGTGGTTCCTGATGCATTGTTATCAATCGCTGCGTAGATCTGTCCAGGCAAGGTGCCGTTAACTATCCTGGCAAGGTCTGCGCCCAGGGAAATGGCTATTTGGCACGATTCGATTTTTGGGATCATGCCTCCCTGGATGATGTTTTCTTCTCTCAAGGCCTCTATTTCGGACAGACTGATCTCTGCAATTAGCGAGGATGGATCGTCTTTTTCTCGCAATAAGCCATCAACATCTGTAAGGACAACATATTGGTCCACCCCGAGGGTGCCTGCAATATGACCTGCAAACATATCTCCGTTAATATTAAATCCATGACCCGATTTGTCGGCCCCGAGACAAGTAATAACCGGAATATAATCGTTTTTTAGTAATACGTTCAGAAGGGTCGTGTCAACGTAATCGACATCGCCAACCTGCCCCAGATCAACTTCCGTTGGCTCTCCATCGATGATCGTAAGGTGCGCACGTTTGGAAGCAATGACCATGCGGCCGTCTTTTCCCGATAAACCGACAGCTTTATAACCAAGACCTGAAATCAGGCTTACAAGGCTGCCATTGACTTTACCTTTAAGGGCCATCTCAACATATTCAAAAGCCTCGGGTGTCGTCTTACGATGACCGTCAATAAATTCAGATTCAATTTTGGCCTCTTTCAAAGCCTGCTTGATAAAAGGGCCGCCACCGTGGACAATGACCACATCGTAATTTCTTTCTTTGAGGGCACAAATATGCCTTAGTACCTCTGTTTTTAATGCTTCATCAACCATGGCGTTTCCGCCATATTTAAAAAGAATAACTGGTTTGTCTGAATTTTTCATCGACATTATGTGTGTTAAAGGCAATCATCCTGGGAGACGTCACTGTCTCGCAGAATTTTATAGATAATTTTCCAATTCGGATCTCAGTTAACGATCTGATCAGAACTATATTTAACAGCATCAGGCCCTTTGGCTTCGTATCAAGTGCTGTTTCATGAATCAACGGAGACCCTTTGGCTTCGTTTCATCCGGCGTTCCATGAATCATCGACGGCCCTTCGGCTTCTCTCAGGCACCGGCGAACAACATACTTTATTAAGCTCGTTTCGACTCCGCTCAACGGGTTACCTATGCCGGGGTTGTGATCTGAAAGAACGATTCTGGCAGTTCCATTATTAATGCATGGCAGGTATTAATGTCCTGCCTGTTGACAGTGGTAGAAATTTGCTGATCCTGTTAGTTAAACCATTAAACAGGGGGGCAGGTTCAGGTTAGTTAGATATTAGATACCGGTATGGACGAGTATCCAGGGTTGTCAAATAAGGTGCACATTTGCCGGAATAAATTATGGATCGTGCATGTTGATTTAAAATTCCGGGCAAATAGCCGGTTAGCGCAATGCGATTTTCGGGATATGAGCCTTGCCGGTACTGAATAATCTACCACTGTTACACCGGTAATTGGCACAAAAGTACCATTTTGATAGCGTAATTACAAAAATACCTCTTATGGAACCGGGATTGAGATGGTTTTCACATACAAGCTTTCCAGTGTCAAAACAGGCGTTTTTAGAAAGAAGTTCAAAATGACTTATTATTTAATGCCGGGAGTGTGAAGGGGAAGAGTAAAACGTGTCACTCAATTATACCATTTGCATCCAACCAGTTTCTGAACAATATTGTCCAGTTACTGCAGTGACATTCAGTGGTTCCTACGCCAAAACCGTGGCCGCCCTGTTGATAAATGTGTAATTCGGCCGGAACATTCAGTGCTTTCAATTTTTGAAAAAGATCGACAGAGGCTGGCATAAGACCGTCGTTGCCGGCAACCACGATAAATGCCGGTGGCATATTTCCGGTGATTTTAATATTTTCGGACATTCCTGTGGCCGGGTAACCAAGCATAAGAAAATCGGGACGGTTACTAACAGGGCAGCTGCCGTGGTTATAG
>DASQZK010000102.1:0-7271 GCA_035638735.1 Bacteroidales bacterium | reverse complement strand
GTAAAAGGGAAGTCTTATTCACGGGTATTTTTATGTCCGCCTGGTGTAAATACAGCTGACGGAATTGCATGAATACCCATCTTTTATTTTTTGATGAAACGGCGTATCACTTTTCGTCTGCCATTGATATTCACGCTGAGCAGATAAACACCACTTTCGAGTTGTGATATGCTGATACGGGTATGTTTTCCTGAATTCAGGCCGGACAGTATATGTCGCCCGGAGATATCATAGATATCATAAGTGTAATTGCCGGATGCCGGCCTGTCAATGTTAATAAATACGGAAGCCGGGTTGGGAAAGATCCGTAGTTCTGTCTGCCCGGCCGGATCATGAATTGCGGTATAATTGTCCGGTGTGCCGCATGATTCTTCACTCTTTTTAAAATAAATCAGCTGATAATCTTTTTCTTTACAATTGCATTCTTCCGCTGCTAAAACCAATTTTGTCAGGCCTATTCCCTTTCCAAACTCAATATTGGTATAGTTCCAGCTCATATCGAGAAAACCATTTATATCCCGGTTACATAAGGCATTGGAATAGTATGCCAGGGTGTCAGGAGGAAAATTTTCATCCGGGGGATCAATGATGTTTGCATAATAGCTAAACAGGTAGGTGAAGATGGATGAATCGGTATGTGGATAAAATACCGTATCCCTGAATTCAAAAAACCGGTAATCATAAAACAATTTATAATAAGGGTCTTCTTCGTATCCGGATACATAATACTCATAACCCTCTACATTACGGGTATAGATCATCGTATCACCAGTGACAGAATTTTGCCGGTCAAGGATGGTGATGCGGTTAACTCTTTTCTCCTGGGTTGTGGAAAAGTAACCGTATGAACCTTTGTCTTCAAGATAATGGAATATGTCTCCCGGCTGAAAGTCAAATACTTCCCTAACAGTTAACGTATCCTGCCCTATTGACAAATTACAGGTTAAGATGAAAAGTACAAGTAACAATGGTTTAAAATGCCGGTTCAGGTTGGCAAGGTTCATCCGAGTCTGTCTTTTAATCTGATTGATAGCTATATGTAAATGTAGAGTATCCGGATATACTTTCCAAAAAGGCTGGCACGTTTAATAGTCTTTGAGAGGATTGAATTAAGTATGATTTTGGTCCTTATTCACCTATTGATATAGAAAATAGCTTTCCGGTGACATTATTAAAAACTCTGTTGATCAAAAATTTGTTTCTATCATGATATGTTCTTGTGAATATGCCGGATATGCATTTTTTTTATAAAAACCTAATACATTCCACGTATGAAGACAGTCGTTATTACCGGAGGTACCCGCGGTATTGGGGCCGTTATGGTGCATTCATTTCTCATAAAAGGCTGGAGGGTGATTTTTTGCGGGTCAACAGAAGAGTCTGTTCATGAAGCGAGAAAGGAGCTGATGGGCCGGTTCTCGGATGAAAAGTATCTTCTTGTTCAATGTGATGTTTCAAAGCAGGAGGATGTTGAAAAACTCTGGTATGAGGCAATCAGGGTTTCAGGAAGGGTGGATATCTGGGTGAACAATGCCGGTATGACGAATGAAAGAGCCTCGTTTAATGAGCTCATGTTAAAGAAAATCAAGCGTGTCATTGATACCAATCTGACCGGTCTCATGATGACCACACATATTGTATATAACCGCATGAAAGAGCAGGGCAGGGGAGCCATCTACAACATGGAGGGGTTGGGCAGCGATGGGCGGACGGTACCGGGACTGGTACCATACGGCACCACAAAGCGGGCTGTACGCTATTTCACCGACGCCTTTGCCAAAGAGGTTGAAAACGGACCTGTCATTGTCGGTACAATCAGCCCGGGAATGGTGATGACCGATATGCTGCTTGATCCCTTGAAGAAACACCCGGAAAAGAATAAGGATGCAGCAAAAATATACAATATCCTCGCCGATGAGCCGGAAACTGTCGCTCCCTGGCTGGTGGATCAAATGATAAATAATAAGAAAAACGGGGCGAAAATTGCCTGGCTCACCAGGGCGAAAGCTTTTAAACGGTTTGCGCTGTCGCCGTTCAGGAGGAGGGATATTGTGTCGAAGTACCTTTGATGGGGTCTACGCTCCCATCTTCTTCCCCTCCTCGCGGCAAATCGTTTCCACGACCTGCCGGCCCGACAATGCTGCGATAACGGTTCCGGTGAATGGTGCTGTCCATTGTCCGGCCATGTAAAAATTCTTCAGCCCGGGGAGGCTGCGGACCGGTTCCATTTGGTTCATGTTGTCGGAGGTGATATACCAGCCGTCGGGCGATCCTTTCCAGTTGCTTGTATACCGGTAATAGGTAGCCGGGGTAGGGACATCGACCACTTCCACTTTCGAAGCAAACCCCGGCCAGCGCTCATCGAGTTGACGAATAGTGTAATCGGCAATGCGTTTTTTCTCCGCCTTATACGCGGCCCTGTCCTTTCGCAGGTCCGCCCAGTAATCATATTCGGTGTCATACCATACTTCGACCTCCGATTTACCTTCCGGTGCCATCGACTTGTCGAAGCAATGGTGCCGCACTAATAGCCAACTATGTTCCCTGCCGGCAATGGTAATCTTTTCACCTGGTTCTAAAATGATGGCGAAGGGCTCATCAGATAAATCCATATTCACACCCATCATCACATGAACGATTGGTTTTACCGGCATCCAGTTATCATACATATTCTGAATGCGATCGCTCATGTACCTTCCACCAAGAATATTGGAGAGGAGATTATGACCGTCACCTGCCCAAATCACCAGGTCGGCATGATGTTCCGAACCATCTTTTAACCTGATGCCTTTGACGTTGTCATTGTCGATAACCAGATCAGCCACCTCGCTTTTATAGTGGAAGGTGCCGCCAAGGTCACCGAAGAACCGTGCCAGGTGAAAGGCTACCTGCTGGGAACCGCCCAGAGGTGTACCAGCCCCGGTAATGCCACCTTTTACCATGCCGGCAAGGGCAACCATAGGGAAATCGGGCATTGGCCAGCCCGGGCCGTCGATGAAAAACCTTACGGCCTGCCGTAGAAATGGATCCTTAAAACGGGCTGCAAATTCCTGGATGGTCATCTTCCTGTATTTCATGAATGGCCTTATAAGGGGAAGAATAGCTATGCCCATCTTTAGGTTGTCGAAGATATTCCTGCTTTCTTTTGTTTTCAGCGATGCGGCATTCATCATATCAGGGCCGAAGATGAGGGAAGTGAACTCATGGATATTCTTCTTATCTGCCGGTGAGATCGAAAGCATCTGCTCTTCCAGTTCTTTCCTGTCGGTGGTAAACCGGAGTGTTTTACCCATACCCTCTATCTGGCCGGCATGGTCGTGGTAGTGAAATTTGAAGTTCCTGGCGATTCCCAGCTCTTCCCACATACGGTGCAGGGGGCCGGATGCCGAAGCTGTCAGCATGTGCATGCTGGTGTCAAATTTATACCCGTTTTTTTCCCAGGCTGTGCATAGTCCACCGGGAATAGAATGTTTTTCGAATACCTGGCAGTCGTACCCGTTCATCCGGGCATAACAGCCGGCCGAGAGCCCCGCCATGCCGGCACCGACGATGATGATTCGTTTGCTCATTGTGTTGTGGTTAAGGTCCAGTGAATCAGATGCAAATTATGAAATATTTTGTATCGGGACGTTAAAAAGACCTGCTTATTAGTGGATAAATGATCAAAAGATTTTATTAACCTGATAGGTTTCCAAAAACCTGTCAGCTCACTCGTTAATCTAATGCATCAATTTCTTTTTCAGTTCATTTTCAGCCATGTGAGGAAGGTGGGGGTTGACAATTTGTCCTTTCTTATCCACCAGAATCCAGTGAGAATGATTGATATGAAGTTTCGACCGGAATGTGTGATCGTTTTTGTTCGAATCGAATTTTCTTACGAAGTATATATTACTGCCCATTAGATATTGTATCACAGGCAATTTAGTCGAATATCATTCTAAAATCAAGACCTCCTTTGATTTCTAAGAAAGTACTTGCTGAGCAGGAAATTACTACCGGTTCTGGGGCTAATTCTTCCGGAATCCCTAAAATGCAAGTGAACATAATGGACTTTTTTTTGTCGCTATACAATAGGATAATAGATGTTTAGACTTCGTCCCATTACCTTTTATTAGAATAGTTCAATGGTTATTTCAACTGCAAATTCAAAGAAAGGATGCGGTACTCTCGACAAAGTAACACCATCATAAAATCATTCATCTATGAGTAAAAACAAGTTAAAATTTTTTGCATTGATCCTGTTTTCAACCAGCATATCTGGTTTATATGGACAACAGGTCATTCCTGCTGCCGGAGGTAATGCTTCCGGCACGGGAGGTGAAACAACCTATACTCTTGGCCAAATCGCTTTTTCGGCGTATGAAAATACTGAATACTCCGTTGCCGAAGGTGTTCAACAACCCTTTGAGATTTCGCAAATCACAGGTATTGAGCAGAAGGGGGAACTGAACAAACTCCTGTTCGTGTATCCAAACCCAACTTCAGATTACCTGACATTGAAAGTCGGGAAACAAGCCGGAAAGGGACTCAGGTATCAACTTCTGGATGTAAGAGGAAAACTTTTGGAGACCAATGAAATTGATAATTCTGAGACCAGCATCGACGTGAGTCACCTGGCTACTGGTACTTACTTCCTGAATGTCTCCAATTCTAAAAATAAAGTTGTTTTTAAAATCATAAAAAAATAATCATTATGAGAAAGATCTACATTATTTTTATTACAATATTTAGTGTTGCAACAGCCTGGTCGCAGAGTCCGGATATGATGAGTTACCAGGCTGTGATCCGCAGTTCAGACGGTAACCTCCTTACAAACACTTCAGTTGGTATTCAAGTCAGTATTTTACAGGGTTCCACCGACGGGACGGCCGTATATGTCGAACGCCAGTTCCCTCAAACCAACAAAAACGGCCTGATCAACATCATGATAGGCGGAAGCGAGGCAACAGTTGTGTCGGGAGATCTTGCTGCTATTGATTGGAACAACGGACCCTTTTTCCTTAAGACCGAAACGGATCCCGCGGGCGGATCGGATTATACTATCGCAAACACATCGCAGTTATTGAGCGTCCCCTATGCATTTCATTCCGCCACAGCAGAAGTTGCGGATAATGTGCCAACAAAGGTGTCGGAACTGGATAATGATGCGGGTTATTTAACATCAGAAACCGATGGTTCAACCACTAACGAGTTGCAGAATCTGGATCTTACCGGCACCGAATTGAGTATCAGTGACGGTAATTCGGTAGACTTTAGCTCAATTGCTGCGACGCATGAACTTTCCTTTCCGGCATTTTCCCTGTCAAAGTCAGCCTCCTCAACGACTTTTACAGAGGATGCCAGGGGGTTGAGTTGGGAAGCTACCTATGCCGGAGGTGCAACACTTGTTATAAGGAAACCTGAAAATTACAATGGCGGAGACGTTACATTCTCTCTTTTCTTTATGACTACCACTTCAACCGCCGGAAAAGTAACCTTTTTCATACGGCCCACATCATATAATCCGGGTGACGGGATTTTCGATCCGGGATCTGTACCCGGAACGGGAGTCGATGTTTCCGGAACCACCGGTTTTGGCTCGGTATACCAGCAAGACATTACGATACCTGCCAATCGACTTTCGAAAGACTGGTGGTTAATAACGATTCAAAGAGGAGGCACAGGGGAAACCTATTCCGATCCGGTCGTTCTTCATTCCGTATCACTAGCTTATTAATGGAAGAAAATGGAAAGAAGTATTTTCTCCGTAAATTATTCATGAGCTTAACGGTGAAGGACCTATCCCTTTTATTTGAACCGGTTGGCGCTCGAGGGGAGATTTCTCAGTCGTTCCTCTCCTTACCAATGACAAGTATAAGTAACATGCTGTGAATGTGCAACATGCAATTTAAACAACCTAAGCTATACTTTGCTACCCCTCGGTCCCCTGGAAGGGGAAGCCAGCCGCACATACCAATGACGCGAATCGTTAACATGATGTGAACACATCCCGCGCTACCCCTCGGTCCCCTGGAAGGGGAAGCCAGCCGCACGCACCAAAGACGTGAATCGTTAACATGATGTGAATATACAACTTGTCATCTCAGCTTTATGACTCTGCCCGGGCAGGGTTTGGGCTTCGAAATGACAGGTCCATCGCTTTTTAGGGGGCAGCGAGAAGGGAAGAACGGGGAGGAACGATTGAGGAATCTCCCTGTGCAAATTCAATTTACGTCTTATTGTAGCTTTACAAAACGACATTGTATAAGCTGTATTGAAATTAGCAAATTGCTGCTGGTCGACGAATGTGTATATGTAATGACATGAAATCATTTAAATCTAAAGCTTTTCAGTTATGGCAGGAAGCTAAGTCTGATCTCGTTTCCGATCCCGTTGTGGCCTCACTTCGTGATCATATACCATTAATAATCCGTAATTAAAGTTTCGTAAGGGATTTTCAACGTCCTGTAATTATATGCCATATTGGTTGAAAGGGATTATTCGCTTCGCTCATGATCCCTGGGGGGGTGATGATCAATCCCAAAGCCCAAAACCTTCCGCTGCGCTACAGGTTTGTGGACTTTTTTCATTCCGTCAGCCGTTGAAAAAGGGATTTTCAACGTCCTGTAATTATATGCTATACTGGTTGAAAGGGATTATTCGCTTCGCTCATGATCCCTGGGGGGGTGATGATCAATCCCAAAGCCCAAAACCTTCCGCTGCGCTACAGGTTTACGGACTTTTTTCATTTCCATCCTTTTGAAAATGGGATTTTCAACGGATAGAAATGAAAAAAGCCCGATTTTGCTGTCGCAAAATTGGGCTTTGGGATTGCGGAGAAAGAGGGATTCGAACCCCCGGTACCGCCAAGCGGTACAACGGTTTTCGAGACCGCCCCGTTCGACCACTCCGGCATTTCTCCGTAATGGAATGGTAGCGCAAAAATAATAAATCTGCCGGGAAAAAAGATTATTCACGAATATTTTAAACAAGTTTTACATACACGATGTTAGTATTTACGTCTTTACCTAAGGCAAAAAGCCGCATTTTACACAAATTGGAGTAGGTTATATCTACTTTACATAATTTTTCGGTGATATAAATCACCTTTCCGTAACCTGTCTGTTTAGTTTGCGTAAGTGCAACCATAATTTATCACGTCATGTCCTTGCAAAAGTAATATGGCTTTCATAAATTTGATTAACCTGAAAATAAAGCTTTTAAGAATATGGGAAAGACTAAAGTGAACACTTCTGTTGCAGAAGTATTGGATATGTGCTGTCAGACATCGG
>DASQZK010000101.1:0-10965 GCA_035638735.1 Bacteroidales bacterium | reverse complement strand
ACAGACTAAGATTTTCATTCGTAGCCGGTCTTTTTGTCACAGGCCGGTAACCGTAATACCTGTTTCATACCCCGGACGACGGCTTTTTATCAAATTATAATGCATTTGAGAGTAAATAGAAGAAGATTTTTTCTCATCTTTTGAATAAATTTTTAAATTTGCTATAATCAACCAATTATAGCTACTAAGATGAAAAAGCTCTCCTTTCTCTTATTGCTGATCTCAATATTCCCTGCCACACTGCTAAGAGCCCAGAAAGACGATGCAAGACTGGATTTTTATGATGGCGAATTTTTCCTGTCTGAAGAATCTTACGTTGATGCTCTTCTCTCCTTTAAAAAAGTGTACGATGCGGGCTACCAGGATGATGCCAACCTCAACTACAGGATTGGCGTATGCTATCTGAATATACAGGGCCAAAAAGAAAAAGCCATTCCCTACCTCGAAAAAGCGTGTACAAAAGTCTCCGAGAGTTACCGGGAAGGAAGCTTTAAAGAAGAAGCTGCCGCACCAGATGCTTTCTTGTTCCTTGGAAACGCCTACAGGATAGATAACCAGCTAGACAAGGCTATTGAAACTTACCGGGAATTTCTTAACCGGTTTAATAAGGGGTATGATAAGGAAAATGTATATGCAAAATACCAGATTGAAGCCTGTCAGCGGGCAAAAGAAGCCATTAAGATGCCTGTTGCACTGCAGTCGGAGAATATGGGAAACATCATAAACTCAGGATTAAACAATTTCCACGCAGTGCAGTCTGCCAACGACAGCGTGATGGCATATATGACCGCCAGGAAATTTTATGATGCCGTCTATTTCATCAAGAAAAATAAAAACGGTTGGACAAACCCGGTGAATATCACCCCTCAGATTCAATCTGACGGTGACCAGTATGTCACTTCTCTTTCGAGTGACGGCAAACAGATATTCCTTGTAAAAATCACCAATTTCGACTCCGATATCATGGTCAGTGAGTACGATCAGCGAACCTGGTCAAAATCGAAAAATATCGGTAAACCTATTAATTCCAAGTTCTTCGAATCACATGCCTGCATTTCTCCCGACGGCAACAAGCTATACTTTACCAGCAACCGTACCGGCGGGTTCGGGGAAATGGATATCTATGTGTCTGAAAAAGAAGCCTCAGGAGCATGGGGTGAGCCAGTAAACCTTGGCGAAACGATTAATACTCCTCTCAATGAAGACAGCCCCTTCCTGACCAGTGACGGCCGGAAATTATATTTCTCCTCACAAGGACACCAGACTATTGGTGGCTACGACATTTTTTATTCCACGTTGAACGACGACGGGACCTGGTCTCAGCCTGTCGCCGAACCCTATCCGCTGAATACCACCGACGACGATATCTTTTTCTTCCCCCTTAATAACGGAAACCAGGGATACATTACCAGGTTCCTCGCCGATGGTTTCGGAAACGAAGATATCTACAAGGTCGATATCCTCCCCGTGTCTGAAACCGCAGGGATCAATAAGACTGAAAAGGACGAGGTTAAAGATCTTACCGCAGTAGAAAAAGCAAACCAGATAGCGGATGTCGAAAGCAATATGCAAGAGGATATGAACACCGAACCATCTGTTGAAGAAGCTGCCGATAAGAACGAAATTGCCGAAGTTGAAGCTGAAGAACCATCAGTCACCTTTTACATTAAACCCATATTCTTTGCCTTCGACAGCTATGCTCTGTCTGATAATGCCAGGGGAAAACTGGGCGACATCAAGGATGTCCTTGACAAATACCAGGATCTTAAACTTGAAGTGAGAGGTCATACCGACGCCATTGGCTCGGAAGAATACAATCAAAAACTTTCGGAAAGAAGGGCGATTGCAGTTATAGACTACCTTGCCAAACTGGGTGTTGCAAGCAACAGGATGGATTATAAAGGTTTTAGCGAAGACAAGCCCGTCGCGCTTAATAAATTTCCAAACGGCAGAGACTCCAAAGCAGGCCGTCAGTTAAACCGGCGCGTCGAATTCCATGTTATCGGAACCCGCGAAGGAAATATCGTGGTTGAACCGGTGAAGGTTCCTGAAGACCTTCAACTAAAATAACACGCCGGGACGGAAGAATATAAGACAACACCTTATTCAAATGAGCCCCCGACGGTAAGAAACGATTCATCGATTCAAGCTGGGGCGTGTTTCAAAAAGCCGGATATAAACTCAAGCGTCGTTATTTCATGACGAATTTTAAATGACATACCCTAATCCTGTCTATTCCTGTCCTTCATGAAACATCGTTTTATTAACGTATCATTTTTTAAGCAATTTCGTATAGAGGGTAAATCCGGTTGTTGTCTATCTGCACAATAGTGCCTTTTAGCCGGCTTTGATTAGTCTGAAAAGCCAATTTTCAAGCAGCCTGGCCACATAGTCGTCCGGGTTAAGTATTAGTGATATTTTTATTAAATTAGGAAGTTTCATATCTTTAGTCGAACTATTAGCCGACAATCTGCAGAATATGAATAAATTTCTGGTTCTATGTCTTATCCTTCTCATTACCGTTCCTCGCGTAAATGCTCAGAAGGAGGAGGTGGGAAAAACCTTTGATGACGCACGGTTTTTCTATTCTACCGAAGAGTATAAAGAAGCCGCCTACCTTTTCCGCAAGCTGGTCAAGACAGACCCTGAGAATGCTAATTATAATTTCATGGCGGGAATGTCACTGTTGAAAGTGAAAGGTGAAGAAACCAGGGCTATTCCATATCTTGAAAAAGCCGTCAGGAACACCACCCTAAAATATAAGGAAAATGATCCCGGAGAAAAACAGGCCCCTTACCATGCCTGGTTTTATCTTGGTAATGCCTACCGGATAAACAACCAGCTCGACGAAGCTCTTGAAGCTTACTCAAAATTCATGGATATCAAAGATTTTGATAAGAAATATAACCTCGGTATTGTCCAAAATGAAATCAAAGCGGCAGAGCGGGCCAAGATCATTAAAGATGCACCCCTGAACCTGATTCGCGAAAAGATGCCGGCAGCTATCGATGACGGTGGATCAACTTTCCGCCCGGTAGTCAACATCAACGAGACAACAATGGTTTACATGAAATCCCTTAAGTTTTATGATGCGATCATGTATTCCTATAAGCTCGACGGACAATGGGTAGAACCTATAAACATTACACCTCAGGTAGGCTCAGACGGCGACATGACACCCGCGGGACTTTCGGCCGACGGGACACAGTTGCTCCTTGTCAGGTCCACAAAATCGGATGATGGCGACATTTACCTCAGCAAACTGGATGGCCACAAGTGGTCGAAAGCCGAGAAGATGGGTAAAAACGTAAATTCAAACCATAATGAGGCCCACGCATCGTTCTCTCCCGATGGAGGCTATCTGCTGCTGAGCAGCGATCGACGGGGTGGGTATGGCGGTCTTGATATCTATATGCTGCGAAAAGAGGCAGACGGCCAGTGGGGTGAACCTGAAAATATGGGGGCTACCATTAATACACCTGAAGATGAATCGTCTGCATTTATGGTCAATGACGATGAAACACTGTACTTTTGCACACGCGGCCACTTTAACATGGGTGGATACGATATTTTCTATGCCCGCCGTATGAAAAACGGACAATGGGAGGATCCTAAAAACCTGGGCTACCCGTTGAACACAACGAACGATAATGACTTTTTTCAACCGGTTAAATCAGGAAGGACAGGATATATTTCCTTTTTTGATCGTGATCAGCCTAAAGCTGCCGAAGAAATTTACAGGGTGGAAATTTTACCATATACGGCTCCTGCCACAGTCAGTAAAGCCCTCTTCAACGACAGTTTCAGCCTCATCCTCCAGGAAGAGGATAGCGGAGATAAAATAACCGTAACCTACGACTCTGAATCAGATTCGATGACAGTGATTTCTCCGGGTGGAAAATCGTACGACATAAAGCTAATACGAAAAGAAAAGTGAAGGAGACCGGGTTCTTTAACCAGGAACATAGTAGAAAAGGAATAAAGCACTTTCTGGTATTAACGGCATCTATCCTCCTATCCATAAACGCAATGGGACAGGGGGAACAGGATAAGAGGGCGTTGTTTCAGGACGCAGAATATTTCCTGATGACAGAGGATTACCAAGAAGCTCTGAGTGCATATCTGCGACTTAACTGGGCTGATCGTCAAAATGCAAATATCGCATACCGGATCGGGATGTGCTACCTGAATATCCCCGGCGAAAAAATAAAAGCACTCCCCTATCTGAAGCTTGCTACCCAACACATCTCCGACAGGTATACCGAAAGCACCTTTAACGAGAGGCAGGCCCCACCGCAAACCTTATTCCTGCTTGGCACGGCATATCAGATCGATAACCAGCTGGAAAAAGCAAAGCAGGCATTCAGAAAATATAAAACCTACCTGAAAGTAAAAGACGTTTACGAAATCGATTTTGTGAACCGGCAGATTAAAGCCTGCGACATCGCAGCCAGGCTGATGAATGAACCTGTCCCGGTAAAAGCCCAAATCGCAGACGATATCATTCCCCAAAACAGGTCGAATTTCGGAGCTGTCTTGTCCATCGACGGGAACACCATCATGTATATGACTGAGGAAAAATTCTACAAGGCAATATGGATGGTGAAAAAACAGCACAATACCTGGACCAATCCCGTGAACATCACCCCACAGGTTGAATCGGACGGCGATGCCAGGCCCACATCTCTGTCGCCCGACGGAACCACCCTTTACCTGGTGCGCTCCAGCGACTTTGATGCCGACATCTATGTCAGTCATTTCAGTCAGGGTACCTGGTCTAAAATGAAAAAACTGGGCAAACCGGTTAATACCAAATACTACGAGACACACGCCAGCATCTCTCCAGACGGTAACACCCTGTACTTTACCAGCAACCGGAAAGACGGACTCGGTGGCATGGATATTTACAGCAGTAAGCGCGACAAAAAAGGAAAATGGAGCGACCCGGTTAACCTTGGACCTGATATTAACACCCCTTACAATGAAGCAACGCCTTTCATCTGCCAGGATGGTGTCACTCTCTTTTTCAGCTCACAGGGACATGAGAGTATGGGAGGCTTTGATACGTATAAATCGACGAAACAACCCAACGGCCAGTGGTCGGAACCCGTAAACATCGGTTACCCGCTTAATACCACCGACGATAATATGTTCTTCTACCCTGTAGACAATGGGAAAAAAGCCCTGTACGCCGGAGCTATGGGAAACAGAAACGACTATGGCAGTGTAAAAGAAATTGATATACGACCGGTAAAACCCGGGAAACAAGTGGCCATAAATGGCAAACTCCAAACCGGCGACAATCTGAACGAACTCGACACTAGTTTCGTGATCGTGATCCTGAACAAGAATGACAACGATACCATCGACATTGTAAAACCCGATCCGGCTACCGGGATTTTCAGCGACTCCCTCTTTACCGGCAATTACGAATTCATCGCTTCAGCCAATGGGTATCAGACACAAGTAAAATCCGTCAGCCTGCAGGATGATTATCAACGTTCCACCCTGGACCTTGACTTTGACCTGGTATCCGAAAAAGTCAGCTCGGGTGAATACATCGTCATAAAGAATATCCTGTTCGACTACAACAGCCATGCACTCTCCGACGCAGCAATCCTCGACATCGAAAGGCTTTACCAGGTCATGAAAAAATATCATGACTTGTATGTGGAAGTTATCGGCCACACCGACTCCAGAGGTAATGCAGCCTACAATTACGAGCTTTCACAAAAAAGAGCACATGCCGTGATACGTTATCTCACGGGTAAAGGGATTGACCCTGTCCGTTTCGTTTCAAAGGGAGTAGGCGAAACCAGCAATATCGCCCTGAATGTTAATCCCGACGGGACAGATAACCCGGAGGGCAGAAGGCTGAACAGGAGCGCCGAGATCAGGATTCTCCAGCCTGAGCATTACAAGGTCAGGATTGAACCTGTGGCTATACCCGATTACCTGAAACCTGACCGTATAAATGTATTCACTATCCGGCTCCTTACTTCGCCTGAACCGCTAAATAACAACAGGTTCGACCCGTTGCATAAAATCTCAGGGGAGCCTGTCAACGAGGAATATACCGGTAACACTTACAACTATACCTTTGGAAAATTTTATTCCCGGATACAGGCTGAAGAACTCTTAAAATCTTACGTCATCCAGTCGTATCCCTCGGCTGAAGTTATTAAAAGTAATGATCTTCCCGGCCGGGAGGCCTTAAGAGCCAAAGTCGGACCGTCAGGCGGAAACCAGTTCGGCATACAAATCATAGCCCTGCGTAAACCGGCAAACCTCAGTAGCTTCAGCAATCTCGATGACGTGGAAGTCATAAAAAGTGACGACGGATTCTACAGGGTTATCTATGGCAATTTCGACAGCAGACAGGAAGCAGATCGTGACCTCGACAAGGTGAAACGACGCGGATACGACGATGCCTTTGTCATCGACCTCTCCCGCCTGCATAAGAAGCAACAGTCCGGGAACGGACAGGGCGGGCTGTATACCATCCAGCTCAAAGCCCTGCGGACACCGGTGAGAAAATCTTACTTTGCACGTCTCGGGAATATTAGGGTAATAGAAGGTGATGACGGCATTTTCAGATATCTTTATCTTGAATTTAGCGACCTTATCACCGCTCAGCAGGAACTCAGCCGTATCAAAAAGCTGGGATTCAGTGATGCGTTTGTAAGAAAAACAAGCCAAATACCAGGATACTAGCTATGAACATTCACGTACTCGACAATAAAACCATCAGACTCAGGGCTGTTGAACCGGACGATCTCGAGGTCATCCATAACTGGGAAAATGACACGTCTGTCTGGTATCTAAGCAACACCCTCACCCCTTTCTCGAAATATACCATCGGCAAATATATTGAAACGGCTGCCCAGGATATTTACGAGGCTAAGCAGCTGAGGTTGATCATTGAACATAAAGATGAAAACAGGCCGGTGGGTGCCATTGACCTGTTCGACTTCGACGCCTTCAATCAGCGGGCCGGTCTGGGCATCCTCATCAGCAAGAAGGAAGACCGGAAAAAAGGATTCGCCTCCGAAGCCCTGGATACCCTTATTACGTATAGTTTCAACATTCTCATACTGAAGCAGCTATACTGTAATATCACTGAAAACAATACCGACAGCCTTCAACTGTTCATCAGGCATGGCTTTGTCATCACCGGCCAGAAACAGTCGTGGATCAAAACCCCTAAAAACTGGCTTACGGAATATTTCCTCCAGCTGATCAGAGAATAATTACCTGTCAATGTCGGTGTACATGGGAATATCAGTGAGAAAATGAATGTCCCGGCTGTCGAAATCCACCTTGCAGCAATAGTGTTTTAATCCGTTGGTGACTACCAGGTAAGCCACCCGGAATACCATGTTGTAAACGGCAATCTGGTCGAATACTTCCGGCCGGAGCTTCACCCCGGGAGCCTTACACTCAACCAAAAGCAGGGGGTGGCCTGTCCTGTCAAAAGTGAGAATATCGCATCGTTTGACCATCTTATTGTACGAAAGCGATTTCTCCATCACAATGCGAGAGGAAGGATACGCCTTCTCGTCCACAAGATAAGCAGCGAAATTCTGCCTTACCCATTCTTCCGGGGTCAGCCTTACATACTTACGGCGAAAAGGATCAAAAATGTAATCCTGCCCCTCCTCCGATTTTATTTTAAAGGAATAAGTTGGTAAATTTAGATCTCTCATGCGTTCACTTATGCATCACAAACCTACATATTTTTCCATTGCAATGAAATAATCCGGATAGCATAAAAAAATAGTGGGAGTTAGATGAACTAAAGTTTAAATTTGCACTTTATCAATCAACACATAAATATTCCCGGCAGTAGGTGCCTTTTAATATTAAGCCTTTCCACATGAAAACGAAAGAAGAAATTGTAAAAAACTGGCTCCCGAGATATACCGGCAACAAGCTGGAAGATTTCGGAAAATACATCCTGTTGACTAATTTTAACCAGTACCTCGAATTCTTTTGCGAGATCAATAACACCTTTCCTGTTGGTGTCGATCATCCGATGCCCTGTGCCAATGCCAACGGTCTCAGCATGATACAGTTTGGGATGGGCAGTGCCAATGCTGCCACCGTCATGGACCTGCTGAGTGCTATTGAACCCAAAGCCGTACTCTTCCTTGGAAAGTGCGGTGGACTGAAGAAAAAAAACAAACTTGGCGACCTGATTTTGCCTATTGCTGCCATCAGGGGCGATGGTACCTCGAACGATTACACGCCCCCTGAAGTGCCGGCCCTTCCCGCATTTAAACTGCAAAGGGCTATCTCGTCTACCATCAGGGCACATGGCAGGGACTATTGGACAGGCACCGTGTTTACCACCAACCGGCGCGTATGGGAATATGACGAGGATTTTAAAGAATATCTCCGTCTTACCCGGTCAATGGCCATCGATATGGAATCGGCTACTATCTTTACAGTGGGATTCGCCAACGAAATACCCACTGGTTCATTGCTGCTGGTTACCGACCAGCCAATGATATCAAGCGGGGTGAAAACAGAAAAGAGCGACCGCAGGGTAAATGAACAGTATACCCGCGATCATCTGCAAATTGGCATCGACTCAATGAATGAACTCCTCAATAATGGAGAATCCGTGAAACACTTAAGATTTGACTAAACATGATTAAAGATTCCCTGACCTATAACCAGATCATCAAGGACCTTGATAAACGAATATTTCACCCCATTTACTTTCTCTCTGGTGATGAGCCTTATTACATCGACAAGATATCGGGCTACATCATGGAAAATGTACTGACAGATGCAGAAAAATCATTCAACCAGTCGGTGTTTTACGGTAAAGATACCGAAGCAGCAACCATTATCAATGCGGCCAGGCGTTTCCCCATGATGGCCAGCCAACAGGTGGTTATCCTCAAAGAAGCCCAGGAACTCAAAAATTTCGAGGACCTGGTATACTATTTCGAGAACCCTCTCAATTCTACCATACTGGTTATAAATTATAAATATAAAACCCTTGACAAACGGAAAAAAATATTCAAAACCATACGTGACAATGCCCTGGTTTTCGAATCAAAAAAACTCTACGACGATAAAGTGCCGGGGTGGATAGCCGATGAGCTTTCGCGCAAAGGCTACAAAATAGAGCCCAAGGCCGCTGCCCTGCTTACTGAATTCCTGGGCAACGATCTTTCCCGCATCGAAAATGAACTCTCCAAGCTTATCATCGTTCTCCCCGACAATGTTAAGATCATTACTGTCGATCATATAGAACGAAATATTGGTATAAGTAAAGAATACAATAACTTCGAACTGCAAAAGGCCCTGACTGAAAAAGACGTGGTTAAAGCAAACCGTATTATCAGGTATTTTGCCAGCAACCCGAAAAACAATCATATCACACAAACTATTACCAACCTGTATTTCTTTTATTCAAAAATACTTACATACCATGTCCTGACCGACAAGTCGGAACGTAACGTTGCCGCTGTACTACGCGTCCACCCGTTTTTTGTAAAAGAATACGTAAAAGCTGCCAGGGCCTGTTCACCCGGCAAAACCGTGAAAATAATTTCTCTGCTCAGGGAATATGATGTAAAAT
This sequence comes from Bacteroidales bacterium, assembly GCA_035638735.1. GTDB lineage: Bacteria > Bacteroidota > Bacteroidia > Bacteroidales > DASQZK01. The sequence continues at coordinate 1,370 of DASQZK010000101.1, read as the reverse complement.
CGAAAGGATACGGAAATGTATCGGCCGGTTCAGGAGACCTCCTGAAAGAACTGGTATTTAAAATCATGCATTAATAAAAACTGTTTATGATAACCATTCTAATTATTGTGTCTACCGCCATTGTTTCCATCATCTGCTTTCAGAGGGATGACCTGTTCATGAAACTTGATTTTTCACCTTACAATATTTTACGACGAAAAGAATGGTATCGGTTTATTACACACGGCTTTGTTCATGCCGACTGGGTCCATCTTATCGTGAACATGCTCGTGTTCTTCTCTTTTGGCTCCAATGTCGAAAAGATATTTAAGATCCTCGAAGACAAGAACATCCTCTTCTCGGCAGAACTGGCATATATCATTTTGTATTTCGGCGGTATGATCATTGCAGCCGTGTCTACCCTGATCAAACACAAGGATAATCCCAATTATGCGTCGGTTGGAGCTTCGGGAGCTGTCTCTGCCGTCCTGTTCACGAGTATTTTCTTTTCACCTCTCGGGAAAATACTCTTCTTCGGGGTTATCCCCATGCCCGGCTTTGTCTTTGGGATATTGTACCTTGCTTATGCCACTTACATGGGGCGTTCGGGACGTGGCAACATCAACCACGACGCCCATTTCTGGGGTGCCGTCTTCGGCTTCGTCTTTCCCATAATCATCGACCCGCATCTGTTCTCAGCCTTCATCCAACAGTTCTGACATGAATAAAGCAGTATTCCTGGACCGCGACGGGATTATCAACAACGAAGAAGGTTTGTATTATATCTACAGGCCTGAAGACTTTGCGTTCACCACAGGTATTAAAACCGTACTGAAAAGCCTCAGGGAACGTGGATACCTGCTTATTATCGTAACAAACCAGGGCGGTATTGCCAAAGGGCTCTACAAGCGCGAAGATGTTGATGCCGTTCACCGGTTCATGAACGACGAGCTGAGAAGTGAAGGGATTGTGTTGGATGAGATATATATTTGTCCCCACCACCCGGATGTGGAAAACTGCCTGTGCCGGAAACCTCAAACGATCTCCTTTGAAAAAGCCATAGCACGTTTCAATCTCGACACCGGCGCATCGTGGTTCGTCGGTGACCGTGAAACGGATATGCAGGCGGGCAAAAAAGCCGGTTTAAAAACCATCCTGGCCGAGGCAAACCGCGATATGACATTTTTATTGGATATTATCGGCTGAACACCTGGATGGTCTCAGTTCATGCCCGGGTTCTCCGGGAAGTTGGCCCATACCTTGTACTTATTGTTCATGCTTTTAAGCACATCATTCCAGAAACTGGCCTGGTCCGATTCCATGATAAGATTTGAAGGGAGTTCTCCAACCAGCCATGCATTTTCTGCTATCTCCTCTTCCAGCTGCTTCGG
>DASQZK010000100.1:0-4148 GCA_035638735.1 Bacteroidales bacterium | reverse complement strand
CTGGTCCATAACCTCATTTGAAAGATTCTCAATCTCTTCCTGGCTGACGAAATCATAGACCCTGCTGATGTCTAATTTTAAGGTGCTCATTTTTAAACGTGTTTTAATATTAATATTACCCCGGTTGAATAACCGACAAGGCTGAAAATTGTGCGATCGCGAAAAAAATACAAATTTAGAAATCCCCCGGAAAGATTACTGCCGGAAGACTAAAAACCGTGCATAATAGAAGGTTCTTCCTCAATGGTCAACGCATAACAAATCCGGAAAATGATTTTATTTTTCTTCAGAATGATTACTTTTAATGCCTTATTGCGACCAGCCCAACTTTAATTATCTGACTATGACTGCTCAAAAGGGTAGCGCTTCTGAAAGCACCCGTCTCCTGTCCGTCGATTTTTTCCGCGGGATAACCATGTTTTTGCTTATCGGTGATTTCACAGGTTTTTTTGGCAACCTGATCAATCCGGCCTTCGATAATACCTTTATTAGTTTTATCGGGCACCAGTTGCATCATCAGCAATGGCACGGACTGCATTTCTGGGACCTGATACAGCCGTTCTTTATGTTCATCGTAGGTGTTTCATTGCCCTTTTCTGTGAATAAGCGGCTGAAACGGGGCGAAAGTCGCAACGATGTTCTCAGGCATGTTATACAGCGTTCGGCCCTCTTACTTTTTTTTGGATGGGCGCTATACTGCATTGAGCCCGGACGTATCACCTTCAGGTTTCAAAATGTCCTGGCGCAACTCTCAGTGACCTACCTGGTGGCTTATCTTATTATGCGGAAGCCACCTTACTGGCAGATCATTTTTACTTTATTGATCTTGCTGCTTACCGACCTGGCCTACCGTTTTTTCCCGGTACCGGGTTTTAACCAGCCTTTTATTCCCGATCATAACCTCGGTGCCTGGGTCGACCTGAAGATCTCGGGAGAACTATCGGGTGGGCACTGGGTTTCATTGAACGCGATTCCTACCATAGCTCATACAGTGTGGGGTGTTTTAGCCGGTCAGTTGATCATGAGTGACCGGAAACCTGCCCTGAAAATCAGGATAATGCTGATAGCTGGTGTCATCCTGGTTGTTACCGGTTATGCTCTCGATCCGGTGACCCCTATTATTAAACGAATCGCCACCAGCTCTTTCGTTCTGGTAAGTGGAGGATGGAGTATCCTTGCACTATGCTTTTCATACTGGATTATTGATGTTAAGAAATTCTCCGGCTGGGTTAAAGCTTTTGTCGTTGTGGGAATGAACCCGCTCTTTATCTATCTCTTTGCCCATGTGGGCGGCGCCGAATTTCTCCGGCATATCTTTATCCCTTTTACCAGTGGCATCTTCTCATTTACAGGCGAACTGGGTGTTAACCTCATCACCAATGCCCTGGTATGGGCCGGCTTGTGGTACATTTGCTACTGGATGTACCAGCGGCGGATTTTTATTAAGATTTGATGGGGAAGGTGTTGAACGATCGTGTATGTTTCAGGTCGTTATCATAAGTATTCTGTATCAACAAACCTGACAGGTGTTTAAAACATGTCTGGTTTAAACGGCATCACCGGTAATGGCTACGGTGGTTATACGGTATTTGTTGAGAGAACGTTGTAAAAAATATTTCCAGTTATTGTGCCGGCATTGCCGTAGGGCCCATCGGGGAAATAATCCTGTACCTTCATTGGAATTCCCCGAAAATTCTTTAATTTGAGGGACCGTTTACAAACGACCAACGCATGAAACGAAACATTCGGACTATTGCCCTGGCCCTGGTATTCTTCCTTTGCGGGGCCTTCACCACCGGTTTAATCATCAACAGGAAAAGCACAATGAACCTGCTCGATAACAAAAAAGTAGCCCAGGTAGCCATTATTGTAAAAGATATTGAGAAGTCTGCAGCTGCCTATGCCGAACTGTTTAACACAGATGTACCCGGGATATCGGTATCGCAGGAACCGGCCGGCAAACCGACGCTTTATGAAGGCGAACATACGCAGGCAAGGGCTAAGCTGGCCTTTTTCAACCTTGAGAATGTTCAGATTGAACTGATTCAGCCGGTTGACAAACCGAGTACCTGGAATGACTTCCTGGAAAAGCATGGTGAGGGTATCCATCATATTGCCTTCTGGGTTGACGGGGTGAAGAAACATGTCAATATGTTCAAGGACGCCGGTATGCCCGAGGTCCAGAGCGGCGGATGGGACGGGGGCGAGTATAGCTATATCGATGCCGGTGATAAACTGGGCATCGTGATCGAATTGCTGGAAAATTACAATAAATAGCAGAAAAAGCATTGTATTTTTAGACGGACCCTTGCAGGCATTGCGTGAACGACAACAGGCAGGCCGGATTTGGCTTGTGTAGAGAGGGCGGGACGGGTTCATGATTTCTAAAAAACTACGCGTAAACCCTTCATAATGGCAAAAAGAAGAATCAGAATGGGCATGGTGGGCGGAGGTCCGGGTTCATTTATCGGTATTGTTCACCTTAACGCGGCAGTCCTCGACGGGCAGATTGAACTTGTATGTGGTGCCTTCAGTTCAGATCCTGAAAAGTCAAAAAGAGCCGGTCAGAATTATTATCTCTCCCCGTCGCGGGTATATCCCGATTTTCGGCAGATGTTCGAAAAGGAAAGAGCGCTTCCCGAAGACGAACGGATGGATATGGTATGCATTGTCACCCCTAATCACCTTCATTATGAACCGGCACGCCTGGCTCTCGAAAGCGGTTTTCATGTTGTAAGCGACAAACCTCTTACCTATACCACACAGGAAGCAGAAGAACTTGTCCGCCTTGTGGAATCGACAGGGCTTATCTTTGCCGTTACCCATGCGTATACCGGCTATCCCATGGTAAAGGAGGCCCGCCAGCTCATTGCCGGAGGCGGGCTTGGAGCAATCAGGAAGGTGGTGAGCGAATACCCACAGGGATGGTTAAGCAGCGCCGTTGAAAAAGAGGGTAATGCCCAGGCAGCCTGGCGTACGGATCCCGGAAGATCCGGAAAATCGGGTTGTATGGGCGATATAGGTACTCATGCCCTGAACCTGGCCGAATATCTTACCGGCCTGAAAGTAACCGAACTATGCGCCGACCTGACAACCTTTGTCCCCGGCCGTGAGCTCGACGACGACGGGAACGTGTTGCTTCATTTCGATAACGGGGCCAGGGGAGTGCTATATGCCAGCCAGGTATCGGCGGGCGAGGAGAACAGTCTCACCATCAGGGTTTACGGCGAGAAAGGCGGCATGGAATGGCATCAGATGGAGCCGAACACCCTGCTGATAAAATGGTCCGACCGGCCGGTAGAGATTCGGCGTGCCGGCACACCATGGCTTTCCGAAGTCGCCGCTTTTAACACGCGACTACCCATGGGCCATCCAGAAGGTCTGATTGAAGCGTTTGCAAACATATACCGGAATGTGGCTACCTGCATTCAGAGCAAGGAAGAAGGCGTCGATCCGCCGGGGGCAGCCCTCGATTTTCCTGATGTATATGATGGCCTCCGGGGAATGCAGTTTATAGATACGCTTATAAAGTCTGGTCAGAGCACTGAAAAATGGACAAAATTTGCAGGCTGATTTCTCCGCTATGAACGCCGGGATAAAGATTGAAATTCACTTCTGCCGGGCTTTTTCGTGATGGCGATACGTATCAGCTAACATAATGCGGAATTGTGATGCAGTAATCAGGCCTGGTCACGATTGACATACAAATAACGAAACATAATTCACTTCCTATGGCACGACCGGTTACATTATTTACAGGACAATGGGCTGACCTGACACTTGAAACAGTGTGTGAAAAGGCCCTGGCTTTTGGTTTCGATGGTGTTGAACTGGCCTGTTGGGGCGATCACCTGGAGATAGACAAAGCCGATCAGGACTACTGCGATGCCAGGATGAAACTTCTCGGGAAATACGGCATGAAGCTTTTTGCGATCTCTAGCCATCTTGTAGGCCAGGCCGTATGTGACCCCGTCGATGAAAGACATAAATCTGTCCTCCCGGCTTATGTGTGGGGCGACGGTAATCCGGAAGGGGTAAGACAACGGGCGGCACGGGAGATGATCAAAACAGGCGAGGTTGCTGCACGGATGGGGGTCAACACCGTTGTTGGTTTTACCGGCAGCCCGATCTGGCACATGTTGTATTCT
>DASQZK010000099.1:0-2716 GCA_035638735.1 Bacteroidales bacterium | reverse complement strand
TCCCGAATATTATTATGGATGGACGTCAGCGCTACCAGGATTACGGTCCGTGGATCTGGCTTGCCGGTTCGTATCCGCACCCAACCAGTACCGACGAACAACCCGAGAGTTTTATTCCTTTTCCCGACCTGCACTTCGACCGGGTTTCGGCCGACCGGGAGCGGTATACGGCTTATCGCTACCGGATCCGGGATTATTGTCCCCCCGAACTGATGCCCGGTTTCATAGGACATCAAACGGACCGGTTTAATACGTTGGGACAACATATTCGGGAACCATTCCGGCGCCGTGATTTTGATTACCTGGGGTATAAGTATTCGCTGATCTCCTCGATCGCCTACGGCGGACTCAACAATGTTATTAATATGATCCCGGCCCGCGATCCGGAGGAATACCGTCTTTTCCCAAAGAAAGATATCGCGTTTTTTAAGGGGTGGCTCCACTGGACCAAAACGCACCGCCAGTATCTCAAGCATACGATGCCTATCCTGGGGCAGCCGGCTGTCGGGAAAGTGGACGGCACTTCCGCTATCCTAAATAATGAGGGCTATATATTCCTGGTCAATCCGAATGGCCGGGCCATGAATGCCCGGTTCACCCTGGACAGCTCCATCGGGCTGGCAAGCAAAGGCCGGTATGTGATACGTGAGCTGTACCCGGATAACGGCCGGTGGATCGGCAAGCAGGGCTCGGGCTATTGGCAGCATGGCGACCGTATGAGTATCCCGATGGATGGAGCCCGTGCCAGGGTTTTACAAATTGTCCCCTTCTCGAAAGAAGATGCGCATCCATTACTCTTCAATGCGGATGGAACCGCCCGGGTGGAAGGGCGAACCCTGGAGCTCCGCGATGTGCAAGGTCAGATCGGGACGCATTCCAAAGCGATGGTCTGGTTGCCCGGCCGGAAACGGATCGGGAACCTGCAGGTCAATGGACAACCCCGGACGTTTCACCAGCGGGGGCATCTGGTCACATTTGACCTGCATTTTGCCGGAACCCCGTTTCACCACATGCAGCAGGCCGGCACATACGATTCCAGCTTCACCGGGGGGACATATACGGCACAGTTTACCATCCCGAAGTGGGTGTTCACACAGTTGAAAAAACGGCAGCAGCGGTATCCGATACCATGGACGAAGGCTGATCATGACACACCGTGGCTAGTGACCAACCGCCTGCCGTTGTTTGTACAGATTGCCGAGCCCTCTGATACGATGCAGGTGAAGATGACCCTTAATGGGGAACCGGTCAAATTGACAAAAGCCTACTCCTCGGTACGTCCGCATGCCCGTGATTTTGTCGGGTTTTATGTGGATTGCACCGGGCTGAAGCCGGGCAAAACGTATCATGTACAACTGCATCTGCCGAAGTTACAAGCAGGACAGTTCCAGGGGCTGTTTTTTAATAACGTGGTAACAGGATATACCCATAAAATAAAATAAAACGAGTATTAATAGATCGCGGATTATGTTGAATTTTAGAAAAAGACGATTGTCCGCTGATCACGAACAACTAACCAACAACATAAAGAGATTCCGGGGTCCGACCCGGAATCTCTTTGTTACTGGCTATGAAATTAATCACCGATAAACAGGTAAAAAATGGCTGATGAATATAATAATCAAATTTCAAGACGTGATTTTTTGAATTATGCACTTGCTCTTTCAGGGGGGATGGCGGTGAGTAAGAAAGGGATAGCTAAGAATCCTATGGTAGAGAATATCTTTTCCGGTAAAAAGGGGAAAAAGCCAAACATATTGTTCATCATAACCGATGAATTTAACCCGGAAATATCGGGTCCATACGGGAATAAACTGGTTAAGACTCCAGCACTTGACAAGATGGCCAAAGAAGGGGTAACATTTAACAATTGTTACACCAATTCACCATTATGCTGCCCATCCCGATTATCCTTTATATCCGGTAAGTATACAAGCCGGACAGGTGTTTGGGGTAATCAATGCTGGTTACCGGATGAAAAGTACCCGTCAATTGCGCATGAACTTCAGAAAGAAGGTTATGATACCGTGTTATCCGGTAAAATGCATTTTGATAAAACGAGGCGTTATGGATTTACTGAATTATTTCCAGGATGGGAAAATCAACACATTAAAACCGGGTTAGTAGACAGGAGGGCTCCTGATGATACATCGGTAAATTATGCGAGCTGGAAACAGAGGGCGAAATCTTTTCATACGGGAAGTCGAAGTTCTCATATAATTGGTCATGATGAAAAAGTCACAAAATTTGCAAGTGATTACATCCAAAAAAGAACAGACGAGGATAAGCCCTTTTTCATGATCGCCGGTTACCTGGCGCCCCATTTCCCTCTTGTATTTCCGAAAAAATATTATGAAAAGTATAAAGGTAAGATCGGTATGCCGAATATTCCTCATGGCGAACTGCAAATGCAGCCTCGTAATTACCAGCAGATCAGGCGGGGTTTTGGTTTTGTGGATATGAAACCAAAAGTTGAAATTAAAGGCAGGGAGTTATATTACAGTGGTGTTAGCTGGGTAGACCATCAGATTGGTAACCTTCTTAATGTATTGGATAATAGTAAAGTAGGAGAGGATACCGTTGTTATCTTTACCGCCGATCACGGGGAAAATATGGGTCGACACGGAATGTGGTGGAAAAATAATATGTATGACTCTGGTGCCAAAATACCGTTAATTATTCGATGGCCGAAGCGATGGAAAGGTGGACAACGAAG
>DASQZK010000098.1:0-2870 GCA_035638735.1 Bacteroidales bacterium | reverse complement strand
CGCCCTTCTTATCGGAAGCTTCCTGAATGGCGAAGAATGGGATGAGGCCCGTGTGTTTACAGGAAACATTGAATTTCAGGGCGGTGTAAGAGCCCCGGTCATACGTGGTAAGGCCAGTGAAAAAATCTGGTTCAGGAATAACCGGCTAAAAATTTACCAACGGCCTGATTTATAAAGTATTTTGTATTGATTATTTAATGAATTATATATATTTGTCTACGTAGAAAGACGTGTGATAACCTCATAAGCCTTTCTGCATCTAAGGAATGCCTGAAAAACCAAACTGTTCCGGTGCCCGGTCTTTCACCCGGAATATGACCTGTAATGTAAAAACCGGCTGCTGCCGGTTGAACCTGAAAAACCAGACATGATGAAAACATATACCCTTCTTTCACTTACCATGTTTTTTCTGGCTGCCAGCTTAAATGTCAGTAGTCAGACGCCCAAAAAATTCTACAAAGTCGGACAGGAATTTATGGAAAACAATAAGTATTCCGACGCCGTAGACCAATTTACAAAATCTATTGAGGGCGACCCTGATTATGAGGATGCTTATGAAGGCAGGGCAACGGCTTACGAACACCTTTCCGAGTATAAAAAGGCACAGGATGACTATGAGAAGCTGACCATTTTTGATCCCAAGGAGGAAAGCTTCTTTTATAAAGGCGCGGAAATGAGCTTTAAACTTAAGAATTACCCTTCCGCTTTGGTCAGGCTTGCTAATGCACTCGAAATTAAGCGGTTTTATCCAGAGGCCATGCAACTCAGGGTACTCACCCTTATTGAAATGAAACGGTATAACGAGGCACTGGAACAATCGAAAGATGCGCTCCGCTATAAGGAGACCGACGTCAACTACTTTAACCACGGCCGCATTAATGAACTTCTGGGCGTTACCGCACAGGCAAAAGAAGCGTATGAGAATGCCCTGAAAAAGAATAAAAACTTCCTGGAAGCTTATGTGGCACTCGCCGATCTTCAGCGAAAAGAAAGGAACCTGGACCCGGCCCTGGAAACCATCAACAAAGCCCTGGCCATAAATAAAAACTATGTCGCAGCCTACAGAGTCAGAAGTGCTGTTTATGCCGACCAGCTTAAATATGCCGAGGCTATAAATGACATTTCAACCATCCTGCTAATGCAACCCAACAATGCGGATATGTATTTCCTGAGGGGGAAATATTACCAGGGATATGCCCAACACATGAACGCCGTGACCGATTTCAGCAAGGTCATCTCGTTGCAACCACAGAATGCTTCAGCCTTTTACAACCGTGCCTTTTCATACGAACAGATCATGAAATTCGATGAAGCTATCAAGGATTATAAGAAGCTGGCCGAAGTAGCAGAAAATGACGATGAGGCACTGGAACTCATGGAGAAAGCCGAGAACAGGCTTTTTGAACTTAACCGTGAGAACGAAAAGCCCGAAGTCGTCCTTGTTAACCCCGCAGAGAATGGCGAACATACTCTTAATGTGCCCACCGGAAAAGACGTTATCCCCATTGTAGGAAACGCCAGGGATGAAAGTTCCCTAAAGGAGGTCAGAATTAACGGGATGAAAATTCCATTCACGCGCAAGAAAGCAATATTTGAATTCATGACCAGCGTGAACCTTGCTGAAAACAAAGATCTCACTGTTGATGTCTCCGACGTATATGGGAATACCACCACGGTTAATTACAGCATTGTACGTACGGAGATTGATCCTCCCCGGATCCATATCAGGGCTCCTTATGCTTCCGATAACAATGTGATATACCTCGACTCTGACGATCCATCCATTTACGTTGAAGGCTCTATTAACGACGCCAGCCTTATAAAGGCAATTTATATAAACGATGTTATTGCCAGTTATGTCCCCGACGAAAAAAATCCGAATTTCCAGGCAATGATAAATATTCAGAACCGGAACAAATTTACCGTGAAAGCTGAAGACTATTTTGGCAATATCTCGGAGATTACCTACCGCCTAAACCGTGAGGCCGTAAATCTTGGGGCCGAAAACCCGATGGGTAAAACCTGGGTGGTCTTTATTGAAAATTCAAATTACCAGAATTTTGCCAGCCTGGAAGGTCCTGATAAGGACATCACCCTGATGAAGACAGCCCTGGCAAAATATTCAATTCACAATTTCATTCATAAGCAAAACATGACGAAGAATGAGATGGAACGATTTTTCGCCATCGAATTGCGCGACCTCCTGAGAAGTAACCGTGTAAATTCAATTCTTGTATGGTATGCCGGCCACGGAAAATTTGTCAATAAGACCGGCTACTGGGTACCTGTCGATGCCAAACGCGATGATGAATTTACGTACTTTAATATCAATCAGTTAAAAGCCTCAATGCAATCGTATCCCAATACGATAACCCATAACCTGATTATCACCGATGCCTGCGAATCGGGTCCCAGCTTCTACCAGGCCATGCGTTCGGAGTTACCCGACAGAAGTTGCAACGATTGGGCTTCGGTAAGACTTAAATCATCGCAGGTCTTTTCGTCGGCCGGGTACGAACTTGCTGTTGACAACAGCCAGTTTACCCGTACCTTCGCAAATGTGCTGGCCAACAACCCGGATGCCTGTCTGCCCATAGAAAGCGTAGTCAAAAAGGTCACTAATGCTGTGGAGGAGAGCCAGCAGCAAAAGCCACAGTTTGGAAAAATTGACGGCCTGGAAGATGAGAACGGCACCTTCTTTTTTATTGCAAAATAGTGTATAATGGTTTTTTTCCTGTGCCGTTCAACGATTAAAAAAGTGAAATGTATTCCGGTATGGTTATCAATCATCCTTGCTTTTATCATTCCCGCAAACCTGGCCGCACAGAATTATTTCTTCGATACCTATAGTGTCTCCGGTGGATTGGCAC
>DASQZK010000097.1:0-4986 GCA_035638735.1 Bacteroidales bacterium | reverse complement strand
GGGACTTCTTTTGGCAGCAGCCCTTTTCCTGATCTCGGCCGTTGGTTCGTCCATCCCCGATAAGATGAACTTTCTTGGTGCCGAGGTAATCAGCAGTTTTATTTTTTACCGTGTTGTTGGCGGAATCGGGGTCGGACTGGCCTCCATGCTTTCACCGATGTACATCGCAGAGATCGCACCGGCTAATATCAGGGGTAAGCTTGTTTCGTGGAACCAGTTTGCCATTATCTTTGGTATGCTGGTGGTCTACTTCGTTAACTACACCATTGCCCGTGGTCAGGATCAATCGTGGATTGACCAGACCGGATGGCGTTGGATGTTTGCCTCTGAGACCATTCCGGCTTCACTGTTCCTCATCCTGCTGTTCTTTGTGCCGGAAACACCAAGGTTCCTGGTTATGAACAACAAAGAGGGTCATGCCCTGAAGCTGCTCACCCGTCTGAGCGGGGCGTCCAAAGCCGAAAGCGTACTTTCAGATATCAAGCGGTCCCTGGTGCACAAAAGAGTGCCATGGCTCAGCTATGGCGGACTTGTCATCGTTATCGGTATCTTCTTGTCTGTATTTCAGCAGTTCGTGGGTATTAACGTGGTATTGTACTATGCCTCCAGTATTTTCAGCAACATGGGAAGTGATACCGACGCCTCTCTGCTACAAACGATTATTGTTGGTGCTGTCAACCTGGTTTTCACTGTCCTGGCTATCTTTACAGTAGATAAATTTGGCCGGAAACCTCTTCAAATCATCGGTGCACTGGGTATGGCTGCCAGCATGATATGCCTGGGCTTCAGCTTTTACTTTAACAACCTGGGCATTGTCTCCCTGATATTCATGCTGTCCTACACGGCTTTCTTTGCCATGTCGTGGGGTCCTGTTACCTGGGTTCTTCTTTCTGAGATCTTCCCTAATTCCATCAGGGGCGCCATGTCAATTGCCGTTGCAGCCCAGTGGATTGCCAACCTGGTGGTTTCCTGGACCTTCCCCATCCTCGACGGTAATCCCTGGCTCACCGATGAATTCCATAAGGGCTTTGCCTACTGGATCTACGGTTTCATGAGTATTCTTGCGGCCGTCTTTGTCTGGAAACTTGTGCCGGAGACCAAGGGAAAAACACTGGAGGATATGGAAAATCTGTGGAAGAAAAAGAAGTAAGAAGCGTGAGGAGACCGGAAAACGTTGGTCAGATATACAGTAAAAAAGGTCAGGCTGAATGAATAACCGGCATGCAGAGGATGCCATACTCTTGCTGCCGGTTTTCAGCCATGGGCCTGTCCGTATTCAACCTCTTCCTCAATGGTCCACACCGTTGTGATTCAGGTCCTTCTGGCGTGTAATAACAGATTTGACCGGATTGACGATCCGTTCTAGGAGGCGTGCATCATCGGTAATGATCTCGGCAATGCCCTGCATTTCCTGGGTAAATTTCAACTTAGTACTATACGTAGTGGTTAGTCCATGAGGTAAACCAACAAGCACAGAATAGGCGTTATCGCTGGCCACCAGCGAAATATTTCTGACCCTGCCTTTCACCATCCCGTATTCCATGTAAGGGAAATTGGCAAACTTGATATTAACGTCTTCGCCAGGCTTCACTTTTCCCGATCCGGCTATGGGTAACTCAATCTTACCGATAATATCACCGGCATCTTCAGGAATGACGGTCATAACGATATCGCCGGTCCTGACGTTCTGGTTGGCACTCCATATCCGTGTAAAACTCACAACGCCATCAATCCTTGAACGCAATACATATTTCTGGTCCCAGCTGGCCAAATCGGCGGTAAGGTTATCAAAGGCTTCGATAACCTGTAACTGAAGCTTACCGGTCTCATCATTTTTCTGTAACTCCAGGTCGAGGATGGATTGCTCGAGTTTTGATATCTGTATCTCATTATTAACCAATACACTCCTCGATTCTTCATAGGCGCGTTGTTTGACCAGGTAGGCCGATTTGGACTTTTCATAGTCGGCTTGCGGGATTACGCCCTGACTGTAAAGGGTTGAATCGCGTGTAAACTGGTTACCGGCCAGGTTAACTTCATCATTGATAATTTTACTTTGACGTTTTAATGTCCACGAATAAGCTCTGTACCTTTTTATTTCTTCCCTGACCGAGTGGATTTTCTGGGCATGGTAATCGAGCTCGATAAAATTTATAAGATCTTCGTATTTCTTTAGAAAATTGGCATAGGAAGGTTGAATATCACTAAGGGAGAGGTTGCCTGGAAAATGGAAGACCGTGTCTTTACCAGGTTCATCGATAAATGGTCTGAAGGCGTCGAGTTCCTTTTTCAGATCCTGAACGTCATTAAGATCGGCAGTGCTTTCAATAAGCGCCATGATCTCACCGGTACGAACGTTCTGATTATCTTCAACAAACAGTGTAGCTATACGACCATCAGTCTTTGCCACTGCGTTATAGGGAGGATTTTCGGTCGTCACATAAATTTTTGCCTCGATAACATAAGGATATTTCAGCACCCAGCTGCCGAAAAGGATCAGGGCTATGGTAAAAAACAGGAGGAGTATACCCCATCGTACGATCCAGTGTGGGATGTGACCAAGTATTTCCCTTACCTCTTCACTTCTTACATCGATGGAAGAATTTCTGTTTTCCCGGGGCATATCGTTCAGAATTAGACGGTATTAAATTACTAAATTTTTTCAACTGCATCCAAAATTCAGCTAAAATTGACTTTAAACCATGTTCATCCATAAAAAAACTGCCGGCTGTATGCCTTCATATCAGGCAACAGACGGCAGTAATATATCATTAGTGTGAACAGCCGGATGGCCGGGGCCCTGATGTTACCAGTTATCAGGCATCGATATTGGCATATTTCGCATGCTTCTCGATGAATTCCCTTCTTGGCGGAACGTCATCGCCCATCAGCATGGAGAAGATGCGGTCGGCTTCGGCAGCACTTTCAATGGTGACCTGGCGCAGCGTGCGGAATTCGGGGTTCATGGTGGTATCCCACAGCTGTTCAGCGTTCATTTCGCCAAGACCTTTGTAACGTTGCACATGCAGTCCGATACCGGTTTTGGACATTTCCTCCATGAGTTGCTTTCTCTCTTCTTCAGTCCAGCAATACCTCTCCTGGTTACCTTTCTTGATCTGGTAAAGCGGAGGTGTAGCAATATAGAGGTAGCCACTTTTTATCAATTCGTTCATATAGCGGAAGAAAAAAGTCATGACCAGGGTAGCAATATGGCTACCGTCAACATCAGCATCAGTCATGATAATGATTTTGTGGTAACGGAGTTTGTCAACATTCAAAGCCTTGCTGTCTTCTTCAGTTCCGATGTTGACGCCGAGGGCCGTAAAAATATTTTTTATCTCATCGTTCTCGAAAATCTTGTGCTGCATGGCTTTTTCCACGTTAAGGATCTTACCTTTCAATGGAAGGATCGCCTGGAAGTTACGGTCTCGGCCCTGTTTTGCTGTTCCGCCGGCAGAGTCACCCTCGACGATGAAAATTTCTGTCTTAGCAGGGTCTTTATCCGAACAGTCGGCAAGTTTACCGGGCAGCCCGGCACCGGAGAGTACATTTTTCCGCTGCACCAGCTCACGGGCCTTACGGGCAGCATGACGGGCTGTGGCAGCCAGGATTACTTTTTGAACAATGGTTTTTGCATCTTTGGGATGTTCCTCGAGATAATTGGAAAGCTCGCCACTGACGGCACCGTCAACAACACCCATGATATCGGAGTTCCCGAGTTTGGTCTTGGTCTGACCTTCAAACTGGGGTTCAGCCACCTTTACCGAGATAATGGCGGTAAGCCCTTCCCTGAAGTCATCCCCATTGATGTCGAATTTGAGCTTCGCCAGCATCCCCGATTTCTCGGCGTATGATTTCAGTGTCCGGGTGAGGCCACGTCGAAAACCGGCGAGGTGCGTGCCCCCCTCAATGGTATTGATGTTGTTCACATAAGAGTGAATGTTTTCCGAGAAGGAGGTATTATAGTGAAGGGCAATCTCCACGGGAACACCATTCTTCTCTGTATCGATATGGATCGTATCTTCGATGAGCTTCTCCCGGTTTACATCCAGGAATCTGACAAATTCCTTGAGTCCCTCCTCTGAATAAAAACTCTCACTGCGGTATTTACCGTGACCGTTTTCACCACCTTCATCGTTGCCATTACCGTTGCCGTTACCATTTTCTTCGAGCTCGCGTTTATCGATAATAGACAACCTGATACCTTTGTTCAAAAAGGCCAGTTCCCGTAACCTGGAGGCCAGTATTTCGAAATTATAGGAAGTGGTCGTGAAAATTCCCGAATCGGGTGTAAATGTAATTATCGTACCGGTTTTATCTGTTTCGCCAACCGCCTTGATTTCACTCAGCGGCTTACCCTTAGCATATTCCTGGGTGTAAATTTTTCCATCGCGATGAATTTCGGCTTTCAGGTGAGTCGATAGTGCGTTCACACATGAAACACCCACACCATGCAAACCTCCGGAAACCTTGTATGAATCTTTATCGAATTTACCTCCTGCATGAAGTACTGTCATGACCACCTCGAGGGCCGACTTTTTTTCTTTCTCATGATAATCAACAGGAATACCCCTTCCGTCATCGATAACTGTTATGGACCCATCTTCGTTGATGGTGACATCGATAGTATTACAGTAACCTGCCAGTGCTTCATCGATGGAATTATCAACAACTTCATACACCAGGTGATGCAATCCTTTGACGCTCACATCGCCGATGTACATGGCAGGTCTCTTACGTACAGCTTCCAAACCTTCAAGAACCTGGATGCTGGTTGCGGAATACGTCTTGCCATTTGCTCCCACAACTACATTTTTGTTTAACTCTTTCTCTTTGTTATCCATTTATTCAAGATGTTTATGTCAACACAAAATAACCCTGAAGGGTCATGACATGAATGATCCTTTACGGTAATTAATTCGTGATTTTGGTTGCTTGAAACTGCCTTGCCGACAGGTCACGACCCCGGTTGTACGCCGGGATACG
>DASQZK010000096.1:0-3775 GCA_035638735.1 Bacteroidales bacterium | reverse complement strand
CCTCGATGTCGGCTCGTCACATCCTGGGGCTGGAGAAGGTCCCAAGGGTTGGGCTGTTCGCCCATTAAAGTGGCACGCGAGCTGGGTTCAGAACGTCGTGAGACAGTTCGGTCCCTATCTGTTGTGGGCGTTGGAGATTTGAGAGGACCTGCTTCTAGTACGAGAGGACCGAAGCGGACCGACCTCTAGTGTACCTGTTGTGGCGCCAGCTGCACCGCAGGGTAGCTACGTCGGGAAGAGATAAGCGCTGAAAGCATCTAAGCGCGAAGCTCCCCTCAAGATGAGATCTCCCTTAAGGGCCGTCCAAGACTAGGACGTCGATAGGCTGCAGGTGTAAAGGCAGTAATGTCAAAGCTGAGCAGTACTAATTGCCCGTGAACTTTTTTCAAAATCAGATTAAAAAATCAATCACTTTCCTTCCAATATGTCTAAAATATTTTCTTTCTTCACTGAAAGAAAAAAAGCTTTAGGTGACTATAGCGACGGGGCTCCACCTCTTACCTTTCCGAACAGAGAAGTTAAGCCCGTTAGCGCCGATGGTACTGCATACCGTGGGAGAGTAGGTCGTCGCCAACCTTTTCAAAGCCCCGAACTTCATTGATCGGGGCTTTTTTATTATATTGCCGTATGCGCATCAAAATCTACATATTATCAGCCATCTCTGCACTGTTCAGCCTGAATACGCTCGCTCAGAAGGCCGATTCTATATCCGCCCAAAAGGTCGATACCTCCGCCATTATCCGTGAATTTATGCTCAATAAGGAATCTAAACTGCCCGGCCAGGTAGCCATGGATACGTTTATGCTTCCTTTTCACTACTATAACCCCATCTTCGATTCAAGTTTCTCAAATACGTTCCTCGGTAATACCGGCCAGGCTGCTGAGTCAAATATCTTCTATAAACGAAACCCCAACCTGAGATTCATGTTCAGCCAGCCTTACCAGGCCTATCTCTATACCCCCTTTAATACCCCGCATTTCAATACCCGTAAACCGTATACCGAACTTAAATACATCTCCTCAGGTGCCAGGGATAACAGCGAACAGGTCCTTTCCGCTCTCCATACTCAAAATATTAACCAGTATGCCAACGTCGGCATACTCTACGATGTGATCGCTTCAAAAGGCGTTTACCTCCACCAGCAAGTGGGAAACAGCAGACTGAACCTATTCGGAAGCTACGAGAAAGACCGATACAGCTTATTCGCTTCATTGAACATAAACTCCATCCACAATCTTGAAAACGGGGGACTCGTCAATCTTGATAATTTTCTCAGCCACCAGGCTAATGAACTGAACTACCGCGTATTCTTCAATAACGCTAAGTCCAGATTTAAAAACACCTCCTTATTCGTTACCCAAAAACTTAACCTGGAGAATGTACGCAAAGACAGCTCCAAAACGCATAAGGCCGAAAGATTCGTAGCGCAACATACCATTTCCTATAACCGTACCTTTAAAGTCTATTCCGATCAGATACCCGAAAGCGACACCATCAGCTTCTACAGGAATTATTACTACCTTAATGGCCAGGCCTACGACTCTGCTTTCTACGGAAACCTCGCTAACAGACTCGATCTGAGCATGCGCTTTGCCGGGCAGAGCCAAGAACTCAGGGTGTACCTGAAACATGAATACAAAACCTTCAGCTATATCCTTCCCCAGCCCGTTAGCTACGATCTGAATGCCCTGGTGGTCGATACCGTGGTGGGCGATAATATTAAAAAATCATATAATGATCTGTCCGTGGGAGGACAGTTCAAAGGGTCGGTGGGAAACTGGGCTTATAAAACCAGCGGGTACTTCTACCTCACAGGTTACCGCCAGTCCGATCTGCTGGCGGATGCTGAATTTACCAGGTATCTCAGTCATAAAACCAGGCATGTATCCCTCTATGGCCGTATTTCCAGTCTCAAACCTTCCTATTTCCAGCAAAACTACGGCTCATCACATTTTATATGGTCCAATAATTTTAAAAATACCGATAATATCGAAGTACAGCTTCTTTATAATTCAAAAGATAACTTCTCAACCCGTATCGCCCTGAATTACCTTACCGGTTATATCTATTTCGACTCGCTGGCCATGCCGGCACAAATCAGTGACCAGGTAGTGGTCGCCTCGATGATGGTATACAAACGGTTCGACTGGGGACCTGTACACCAAATCCATAGAATTCTGCTGCAAAAACCTACTGTCGACGATATTCACCTTCCTCTCCTGGCTTATGGAAATACAACATTCTATCAAAACCAGGTCTTTAGCGGGGCGCTTAAATTCCAGGTTGGATTTGATTTCTATTATTTCCTGAAATATTATGCCGATGCCTATATGCCGGCAACAGGCATGTTTTTCAACCAGACAACCAGCATGATCGGTGAATACCCCTATTTGAATGCCTTTATTAACTGGCGGATCAAACGCACACGATTTACCCTTCAATATACAAATGCCCTGGCCGGAATTGCCGGCTATAACTACTTCATGGCCTACCGTTATCCAAATTTTAACGGCTCCTTAAAATTCGGACTGGCATGGACCTTCTATGATTAATAGCTAATTAAACTTTTTGGTACAGTAATTGTTTAAGTTGCATTGTTTTTTAGTTGCACTAAGTAGCTATAAATAATTTTGTTATGAGAATTTACAGAGACGTAAAGACGAGACTTGCATTGTTGGTGGTACTTATGGTTCCCTTCATGTTCTCATGCAGTCATCAGCAGGAAATGTCGACTCCGCATAATAATTCACATGTGAGAGACTTGTCCGAGATAAGGCAAAGCGGTAAACTGAAGGTGGTTACAGACTTCAATTCCATTAATTACTTTATTTACCGTGGTCAACCTATGGGCTTTCAGTATGACTTACTCCAGGAACTCTCCGATTACCTGGGTATTCCAATCGAAGTGAAGGTCAATAACGACCTCCAGAAGAACTTTGATGAACTGGAACATGGCGACATTGACCTGATCGCTTCAAATCTTACCATTACCGGTGATAGAAAAGAGATGGTCAACTTTACCCTGCCACATAGTCAGACCAGGCAGGTCCTTGTACAACGTAAGGAAAATAAAAAAAATTCCTTCTTCGCCCCCGCTGAATTAGTCAGAAATCCTATCCAGCTTGGCGGTAAGACCGTTTATGTTCAGAAAGGATCTGTATACGTAGACCGTTTGCGGCATCTTTCAGAGGAAACAGGCGAGAAAATCAATATTGTTGAGGTACCTATCGAAGCTGAACAGCTTATCAGGATGGTCGCAAGGAAAGAAATCGATTACACTGTTGCCGATGAGAATATCGCCAGCGTAAACAGTTCGTATTTTAGCGATCTGGATACGGAGACGGTCATCAGCTTTCCTCAGAATCAGGCCTGGGCTGTCAGGAAAGGCGCCGACAAACTAAGGGACGAGATCAACTACTGGCTCGAAGGATTTAAGAAAACACGACATTATGCCGTGTTGTACAATAAATACTTCAAGAGCAGCCGATCCGCATCAATCGTTAAAAGCGCTTATTATTACCCGGAGACCGGGCGTATATCAAGGTACGATAACATACTGAAAAAAGAAGCCGATAATATTGGTTGGGACTGGCGACTGCTGGCCTCTATGGTATACCAGGAATCGCGGTTCAACCCACAGGCAAAATCGTGGGCAGGGGCTTTCGGTGTTATGCAGCTGATGCCTTTTACCGCCAAACGCTTTGGCGTCGATGCCAGCTCCTCACCCGCTGCTCAGATCCATGCCGGGGTTAGATTTATCCACTGGCTTGATGT